>NZ_JBEHVV010000054.1:12270-20095 GCF_040227395.1 Coprococcus sp. RTP21428st1_C9_RTP21428_210409 | reverse complement strand
TATACCTTATATCCATTGTACTCTGGTGGGTTGTGTGATGCTGTTACATTGATACCAGCTACACAGTCCAGATATCTCACTGCAAATGAAAGCTCAGGTGTCGGTCTAAGTGACTCGAATCTGTAAGCCTTTATGCCATTTGCTGCCAGGCAGAGAGCTGCCTCCATAGAGAACTCAGGTGACATTCTTCTTGAATCATAAGCTATTGCCACACCTTTGTCCTGCTTGCCCGCCTTGATGATGTAGTTTGCAAGTCCCTGTGTAGCCTTGCGCACTACATATATGTTCATTCTGTTAGTACCAGCTCCGATGATGCCTCGAAGTCCAGCTGTTCCAAATACAAGATCACAATAGAATCTTTCTTCTATCTCTTTCTCGTCGTCCTTGATTGCTAAGAGCTCATCCTTGGTTTCCTGACCAAACAAAGGATTGTTCACCCACTGCTCATACACGTCCTTGTAATTATAATCGCTCATCATTTTGCCTCCTGTGAAATCTATTGCTTTATGTTACCCATAGAGCATCCTACAAATGGAAAACACACACACGAAAAAACCATCTGTAAAATACATCACAATTCAGTATCACGTGTCTAACTCAATTATTATCCACGCCCCAACATTATACTCTTAATTTGTCAGCTTGTGAAGTCCATAGGTATCGTTAATTTCACTCAAAATTTTGAGCTTTTCTTGGTCATCTTCGATAACTTTTTGGAGTTTTTCCATCAAAACCGGGGATATGTAGCTCTTTCTGGTGTTCATATACCGGTTACTTATCTTCCAGAACTTCTCCGGGAAACTGTACATAAGATATATGAATTCATAATCCTCATGTTCAAGATAATTGATCTGACTGTACGCACTCAGAATGTCCTTCGCCATGGCGATATCATACCTGTTCTTCTCCATGGCTTTGCGGAGAAACTGGTACAGATCCATGAGCTGGTATCCCACATGGAACCGGTCAAAATTTATGGTTGCTATGTATCCATCACAGAACATCACGCTGTGATAATTATACGAGCCGTGACAATAGCCAAGCCATTTGTCGTTGTATGTGAAATTATCCTGAAACAGCGACAGGCACTTCTCTGCCTGGCTGTAAAAATAATCAAATGTCTTTATGTACATCATCTCAAAGTCATTCTTCAGGGTTCTCCTGCTGACAAAATTTCTTATCCTGCGAAGCTCATTTACCTTTCTGTCCAGATTTCCCGGAGTTTTTTTTGTGTATGACGTATTCTCCTCCATGTACAGTTCCCTTCCGGCTCTGTGAAACCACGCCAGATTTATAACCGCTTTCTCAAGATCCCTTATACTTGATGCATTACACTCCCGCCCTTGGAAATATTCCCTGCACACAAATGGATTTCCATACCTGTCGCAGGTCACCAGCTCGTCTTCTCTGTTGGCCACGACCCGGTCTATATTACAGAAGCCCTTTTCATATATCTTATCCTTGAATTCCTTCTCCTGCTGAAGCCTCTCGTCAGTTCCATTCAGTGATGACACCTGTCTGACCCCCTTGTCCGTCATCAGGATCACAGCACCTCTGCCTCTGCCCGTTCCCTGTACTTCCATATCGTATGCTTCATACACTTCACCCATTTTTTCAGCCAAATAAAAACCCCCTCCTACAACTGTCGCTCACTTTATAGCAATAATAACCTGCTAAATTATTGTATGAGGGGCTGTTAAGATTCATTCTTAAGTTATTATATTTTACCGGATTTTTTTACGACTGTTATCGCATCATCCAATAATTCTTTTTTATATGATATGGGAAATACATACTCCTTACATCATTTTGACCTGTTCAATAAGATATTCCCTGTCGTTCTTCTCCGGGTCTTCTATAACCATATCCAGCAGTTTCTGAAGTATCTCGCCCATCTGAGGTCCCGGCTTTATTCCCAGCTTTATGAGATCTCCGCCATTTACCTTGAGGTCCTTGATCCTGACGCAGTCAGCATCTGCCACGATCTCTTCATATTTCTTCTCAAGCTCCGCAAGCTGGCTCTGTCTCTCCTCCAGCTTGTAATCGCTCTGGGCAGCCATATCGGCTTTCTTGATCTCGATTATATATGGGAAGAAATCCTTTCCAACCTCTCCGAGAAGCTTCCTGATGGTATTCTTCTTCGGAACGCAGCCCATGCCAAAGTCATGCCATCTCACCAGCTTGCACACGTCCTTGATGGTATTGTTGTCAAACTTCAGTCTTCTGAGAACCGCCTCCGCCAGTGGAACTCCCGCGATCTGGTGGTCGTAAAAGTGATCTGTTCCATTCTCGTCCACAGTGTGTGTGGATGGCTTGCCTATATCGTGGAGAAGTGCCGCCCATCTCATGGTTACATCAGCCCTTATATTCTTAACCGCCTCAATGGAGTGTACACCCACATTGTATCTGTGATACTGGTTGTTCTGTGGCTGCTCCATCATCTTGTCAAATTCAGGAAGGATATATGCAGTGATCCCTGTAACATAGGCCTCGAGCAGCTTGTCCGGGTGATCTGATACAAGGAGCTTTGTGAGCTCCACCCTGATCCTCTCCGCACTTATATCCTTAAGGTATTGTGCCTGGATGATCATAGCCTTTCTGGTATCTCTCTCTATGTCAAATCCAAGCTGTCCCGCAAATCTTATGGCTCTGAGTATCCTAAGTGCATCCTCATCGAATCTGTCCCTTGCCACACCGACAGCTCTTATAACCTTGTCATTAAGATCCTGCACACCGCCAAACATATCTATTATGCCCTTGCTGTGGCTGTACGCCATGGCATTTATGGTGAAGTCTCTTCTCTTCAGATCCTCCTCAAGGCTGGCTGTGAACTCCACCTGATCCGGTCTCCTGTGATCACTGTACTCTCCATCTATCCTGTACGTCGTGACCTCATAGCCTTCCTTGCCCATCATGACTGTTACGGTTCCATGCTCTATTCCTGTATCTACGGTTCGCCTGAATATCTCCTTGACCTGCTCAGGTCTGGCAGATGTGGTGATATCCCAGTCCCCCGGCTCTCTTCCGAGTATGCTGTCTCTCACGCAGCCGCCGACTATATAGGCCTCATAGCCTGCTGCCTCAAGACCCTCTATTACTTTATTTGCTCCCTCTGGAATGTCTATTCTCATATATCTTCTCTCCGCATCTTTATATCTGTAAAATAATAACTTCTCCAGCAAGATGCTGAAGAAGTTATTATACATGATCATTATCTATATTCTAGTATGCACGTCCGAAGTATACCATCTTCTTTGCCGGCTTTCCGCAGTGTACACATACATCTGAAAGATGCTCCTGTGCAAATGGCATACATCTTGTGGATGCTCCTGTCTCATCCTTGATAGCCTCCTCACAAGCTGTCTCGCCACACCACATAGCCTTTACAAAGCCCTGCTCGTTGTCGATGATATTCTTGAACTCATCCCAGTTAAGCGCTGCATGTGTATGTGAATCTCTGTGAGCCTTTGCTCTCTCGAACATATCCTTCTGGATAGTCTCAAGAAGCTCTCCAACCTTTGTATCTATCTCATCAAGTGATACTGTGATCTTCTCTCTTGTGTCACGGCGTACCAGAACTGCCTGATTGGCCTCGATATCCTTTGGTCCGATCTCAACTCTGATAGGAATACCTCTCATCTCCTGCTCTGAGAACTTCCAGCCTGGGCTCTTGTCGCTGTCATCGACCTTTACTCTGAATGCTCCAAGCTTCTCACGGAGCTCTGCTGCCTTCTCAAGCACTCCTGCTTTCTTCTGCATGATAGGAATGATCATGACCTGAGTTGGAGCAACCTTTGGAGGAAGTACAAGACCTGAATTGTCTCCGTGAACCATGATGATGGCTCCGATAAGTCTTGTTGTCATACCCCATGATGTCTGATGAACATACTTGAGCTTGTTGTCCTTGTCTGTAAACTGTATTCCAAATGCCTTGGCAAATCCGTCTCCGAAGTTATGGCTTGTTCCTGACTGGAGCGCCTTGCCATCGTGCATAAGTGCCTCTATTGTGTATGTTGCCTCTGCTCCTGCGAACTTCTCCTTCTCTGTCTTCTGTCCACGGATAACAGGCATAGCCAGTACATCCTCACAGAAGTCTGCATACAGATTCAGCATCTGTATTGTTCTTGCCTCAGCCTCCTCAGCTGTGGCATGAGCTGTGTGACCCTCCTGCCACAGGAATTCTCTTGAACGAAGGAAAGGTCTTGTCTCCTTCTCCCAACGCATTACTGAACACCACTGATTATATACCCTTGGCAGATCACGATATGACTGGATATCATTCTTGTAGAAATCGCAGAACAAAGTCTCTGATGTTGGTCTTACACACATACGCTCTGTGAGTGGATTGAGTCCGCCATAAGTAACCCATGCTACCTCAGGTGCAAATCCCTCAACGTGATCCTTCTCCTTCTCAAGAAGGCTCTCTGGAATAAGCATAGGCATGTACACATTCTCCACACCTGTAGCCTTGAATCTCTCATCAAGCTGCTTCTGTATAAGCTCCCAGATTGCATATCCTGCGGGCTTGATAGCCATACATCCCTTCACGTTGGTATATGCGATAAGTCCTGCCTTGAGGACAACGTCAGTATACCACTGTGCAAAATCTTCATCCATGGAAGTAATAGCTTCAACCATCTTCTTATCGTTTGCCATCTTATTTATCTCCTTAATTCTAAAACATTCTATATCTGCTGCATAGCTGAACTACCTAATGCATACACTCTTTAATCTACAAAATTTCAGGACGTATGTCAACACGAAACATGCCAACATCCGCCCTGTAAATACCATTTTAACTAAAACTCATCCAGATCCAGAATGGCAAATGCTCCGCCCTCCGGCTCATGCTTGAACACCATGTGTTCCCCTGTTGTCGGATGGTCAAATTCCAATCTGGACGCGTGAAGTCCTATCTCTTTATATTTCTTCTTCGTCTTCTGGAACTTAGGGTTGTACTTCGTGTCACCCCATATTCCGCACTTTCTCTTCGCAAACTGAGCCCTGATCTGATGATGTCTTCCAGTTATGAGTTCAACAAGTATATATGACAGAACTCCCTCGTCCGTATCCATGACATCCAGCACCTCATATTCCAGCTCGGAATACTTTGCTCCAGGTGTGTCCTTGTCCACGACCTTTGTCACATTGTCCTTAGTATCGTGAAGAAGATAATCCTTCAAAACTCCCTGGTCATTTGGAAGCTCACCAGTGAGGATCGCCTGATAATACTTCATCATAGAACCATCCTCGCTCTGCTTTGAGAGATTTGCAGCCGCCTCAGGAGTCTTGGCAAATACCATAACTCCGCCTACAGGCCTGTCCAGTCTGTGTATAGGCACAAGATATGGTTCCTCTTTTCTGTTCTCCTTCTCGTATATCCTGAGCTTGAGCATACTCACCATGCTCTCTGAATTGGTCTTGTCCGGCTGAGTTGGCACACCACATGGCTTTACAGCCACGATTATATCATTATCCTCATGTAAAATGTTTAATTTCATTTGTTTTCTCCTCATTCGCCGTCTGGGGCTTATTATAATTGTGATAAGAAAGCCTTACGATTACTTCGCCACTTCGTGGCTCTCGTAATCGCACATTCATTCGCATTCCTGCCTATCGGCATACATGCTCATGAATATCTGCCCATCCGATGAACATGCAGCGTTTCATGCAAGCATGAACGCTGCATGTTCGCCGTCTGGGGCTTTCTTATCACATCCTAAACCTGTAGCCCACGCCCCATACAGTCTCTATGTACTGTGGATTCGATGTGTCAAATTCAATCTTCTCTCTGATCTTCTTGATATGAACAGTAACCGTGGCTATATCTCCTATGCTGTCCATATTCCATATCTTGCTGAACAGCTCATCCTTGGAAAATACCTTGTTTGGGTTGCTGGCAAGGAAGCACAGTATATCGAACTCCTTATTCGTAAATACCTTCTCCTCGTTATCAACATACACTCTTCTGTCCGTCTTGTCTATCTTAAGACCTCTGATCTCGATGACGTCATTCTTGAGTGCCGTTGAACCAACAAGTCTCTCGTATCTGGATATGTGCGCCTTGACTCTTGCCACCAGCTCACTTGGACTGAATGGCTTTGTGACATAGTCGTCAACTCCCAGACCAAGACCTCTGATCTTGTCTATATCATTCTTCTTGGCTGTTACCATGATGATCGGAATATCCTTCTTCTCCCTTATCTGTCGGCATATCTCAAATCCATCCACCTCAGGGAGCATGAGATCCAGAAGGATAAGACTGTATTCCTCATCCAATGCCTTCTCAAGACCCTTAAGTCCATTTGTCTCTATCTCTACCTCGAAATCATTGAGCTCCAGATAATCTCTCTCAAGCTCTGCAATACTAAGCTCATCTTCTATGATCAATATCTTACTCATCTGTATCTCTCCTTTTCTTTAGTGAATTTATGATCTGCAATGATCCTTTTCTCTGATCATCTTTTTTCTGTGTATTCTTTTTTACATTTGCCTGCTGTTCACCGCTGGCGTCAGAAGTATCACCCTCGATCTCCTCAACCTTTGGAATATACTTCTTCAGGGTAAATACTATCGTTGTTCCGACACCAAGCTGGCTTGTGGCATATATGTTGCCGCCGTGCTCCTCAACGATCTTCTTGCATATAGCAAGTCCAAGACCACTTCCGCCTCTTGACTGTCTTGCGCTGTCAGCTCTATACATTCTGTCAAATATATGAGGCAGGCTCTCTGAATCTATTCCACGGCCATTGTCGCTTATGGATACCTTAACCTCCGCGTCATTGTCATATATGTTGATATCTATCTGTCCATATTCCTTATCGGTATACTTGATAGCATTTGTAATTATGTTGTTGATGACCCTCTTGAGCTGGTCAGGATCAACTATGACCTTCACATCGTCATCACAATAGTTCTTGTATGTGAGCGTCATGTTCTTGGAAAGGAGCGTCGTATATACCTCCTCCATACAGTCATCAAAATAATCCTTCACCGATACCCTGTGGAACTCATATGGTATGGCATTGTTGTTGATATTCGTATACAGTGAAAGCTCATTGATGAGGCTGTCCATCTCATTTGCCTTGCTGTATATCATCTTCAGATATCTCTCCTGCTTCTCAGGGGTATCTGCAACTCCATCCATGATTCCCTCCACATAACCCTTGATGGTCGTGATAGGAGTACGGAGATCGTGTGATATATTGCTTATGAGTTGCCTGTTCTCTTCCTCATATCTCATCTTCGCCTTGGTAAAGTCTGACAGTTTCTGTCTCATATCCTCAAATGACTCACAGAGCTCACCAACCTCATCGACTCTGTTATCGCCAAAGTCTATCTTCTCGTCAAGGTTGCCTGAGCCCATACGCTCTGCTGCCTCCTTGAGCTTGACAAGAGGATTCACAAACTGCTGGTATACAAGGAATGCCACGACACCGCTCAGGAGCATCATCATTAGAACCATCAGTATGGAATAACCCATGATGGTTCCCCTGAACTTCGCCATATAATTACCATAATATGTGAGCATGTAAATATCTACCTGACTTCCATCCAGCACATATGATACCTGGTTGCACAGATAGAATGACGGCTGGGTTATGAGATATTCCTGAACCTTTATATCACTGTTATTTCCGGTATCAATCGAATCACCATCTATCGCATTGATATTCGAACTGTTATCATTTCTCTTTAACTGCTCCTTCAGGCTCTCAGAAAAAGGATCAACGGAACTATATATGTACTCTCCATCCTTCTTCACTGCTATATGAGTATTTAATACCGAGCTCTTTTCATCCAGGGCATCTGCATTATCCTGGGT
>NZ_JBEHVV010000054.1:0-12118 GCF_040227395.1 Coprococcus sp. RTP21428st1_C9_RTP21428_210409 | reverse complement strand
ATATCGCCCTATGATAGCCGTACCTATAACCATGGACAATATCGCTGCTATCCATATAAAAATTATCGCTATCTTAACTTTCTTAGTAATCTTCATTCGTGTTAACTCCCATCTTACTAGCGCTAATTATAGCATTAATCCCTATTGTTAGTGTGTGAAGTTTTTATAAACTCTCTCTCTGTTTTCTTCTGAAAATGCCCTTTTTCTTCCTCTTTATCTCCGTTGCCGCAACCTCCTGTCTGGTCTGCTGAAGTTCTCTTATGGTGGCGTCAAGCTTTCTGTATCTCGCTTCCTCCTGATCCTCCTTCTCCTTCATCAGCACATCCATCTGTTTTACCACGTCATCGGACACCGCAGCGGACACTGACTGTGTTATCACCTTAAGGTTGTCCTTTATGGAGTTGCTGATTATCTTGTCCATGATATTCTGGAATTGTGCCATCTTGAAATCAACTATTCTTGAATCATCCCCCACATCGCTGCTCACCCTTATGGTTTCTATGGTCTTCTTCTCTGTATTTTCTCTCTCTGCGATAAGCTCCGCCACCGCATCATCCGCATTTTTTTCCTCTGTGCTCTCTCCCTCGTCAAGAAGTTCATACATTCTGTGAACCATATCCTTTATCGCCTTGAGCTGTATCCCCTTATCCTTCAAAGTCTTAACCCTCTGAAGTATCTTTACATCCTTCTCACTGTAGCACCTGTGACCCATGTCATTTCTCTTGATATCGATCTCAAGCTCTTCCTCCCAATACCTAAGCACATGTGACTCAACCTCAACCTTGGCTGCTGCCTCACTTATACTGTAAACTCTCTCTGTCATCGTGTATATCTCCTCCTTGTCTCAGATCAGGTTCTGTCTTAAGTTATTTCCTGTCCTGATACAATTCTAAGGACTTTGATACACAGTCTCAACGCGAATCGTCCTCTAAATTTTCCCACTATACTTGTTTATTCTCCCATACTTATCACATTCTGAACTTATCCGTGGCAAATAGAACTTTTTCAGTATTTTTAAACAGAAAAATCCCCTGCACATATCAGTTTGCCCTTATGCGCAGGGGATAAATATCAGTTATTTATTTTTGTGATGACAAACTGTCCATCGTCGTTCAGTCTGAAATGTACATTTTTATAGTTTGTTCCAATTACATATTCGGAGCCGTCGTTGGTTTTTCTCAGATTATCCAGTGCATTCTCATCGTTCAGAGCCTTCATAAGAATGTCAGTGAACAGCGCCTTCTTATCAACATTCAACAGCTCATTTTCATTTGCTATGGACTGTCCACCACTTGTCTCCTGAGGATATAAAACCATATCCTTCATGGTCTCAAGATCTTCATCATTGAACACCTTCACGATCTTCTCAGCAAATGCTCTGCTGTCCGTCTCTATCTGCTGCTGGACATCAGCCCTGTCCGTATATCTGTTCTCAAATACTATATGTGACAGCACTTCATTGAGTACCTCATCACTGGCTGTGACGTATATATATAGCGAATAGTTAATTGTTCCATCGCTCCAGAAAGCTATACGTCCGGGATTCAGAGTGTAATAAGTAGCACTGTATCCCTGGATGTTGCCGGTTATCATGTCACCATTGCTGGTGTTCTCAACGCCCGCCAGATCGTACATCTCGTATTTGCAGGAGCCTCTGAGTTCAACCTTCACTCCGCTGTACCTGAAACTCACGATACCTATGTCACCGGATATCTTGTACTTCACATCCGTTATCTCGGAACTGTTCTTATCCACATCGAGATACACTCCTATCTGAGCCATATCCTCCGCGGATTCAACATCACCGCTCTTTATCTGGATACCGGTACTCTCCTCCTGACCGTCATCCACCTTCCCGCATCCCATACAGATACCTGCAAAACAGATGACCGCAATCATAAATAATATATATTTTCTGCCCATGTCCATCCACGACGCTTTTTTCATATATCTATTCTCTCCACATTGAACACGATATTACCATGCTATTCCCTTATGACATCCGTTCTCTCTACACTTGTATGCCATGGTTGGATCTGTAGGATCCCATGTATGGCTGTAATCAAGCTGAACTGATGTAGGCTTAGGGAACGGGCCGCTCTTATTGCTCTCGAATATAGTTACCTTTGTTCCAAGATCGCAGTTGTCATATATCCACTTTGCATCTCCTGCCTTAAGTCTTATACATCCGTGTGAGCATGTCGTTCCGAGCATGTTATAAGCGCTGACTGATAATGTGGTAGGATCCTCCTCTCCGTAATACACAGAGTGGAAAAGTATATCACCTGTTATAAGTGTATCCCACTGTCCATAGCATGGCCCCATCAGTGTCCACCATCTTCCCTTTGCCGGGGTACAGAATGTTCCAAGAGGTGTTGTGTCACCGCCTGAACATACAAATGCCTTTACCGGAATGATATATCCCTTGTTGCCATCCTTTGCATATACAGTCACAACATTTGTGGTCTTGTTGACCTTTATCTCATAGGAATCCTGTTTTCCGAGGATCTTATCAACATCTGTGAGTCTCTTGCCACCTCTGTTGAAATAGAACTTATATCCATTCGCATATGCCCACTTGCTTCTGTACATGGCACCGCTCTTACTGAAGTAATAGTATGCTCCATCCACATATCTGTATCCGGTGAGTAATGTTCCCTTGACGCTTACGAAGTAACGCCTGCCGTTGTAATATTTCCAGCCTCTGCCCTTCACCAGTGCACCATTCTTGTCGAACAGATACAGCTTGCCATTTACCTTCTTAGGTCCTTTGTATGCAACACCTGAAGCGCTGTAATACTGTCTGTTTCCAAGCTTTGTAGTATACCATCCTGTATATGGCTTTCCATTGGAACCAAATCTGTATGTCACGCCATTTATCTTTCTGACACCCTCCGCAAGATAACCATTACTTGAGAAATTATAGTAATACTTGCTATTCTTTACCTTATGTGCACCCTTATAGGCTTTTCCATCAGAACCAAAGTAATACTTCTTACCCTTTATTTTCTTCCAGGTATTCACCAGTGCCTTGCCATTTGTTCTGAAGTAATAGTAATTATTCTGGATTTTGTTAAGACCTCTCACCATGCGGCCATATCTGTTAAAATAATATTTGTCGCCCTTGTATGTAAGGAACTTGCTCTTTAACGCCTTGCCGTTCTCATCGTAATAATATGTCTTACCGTTCTTGGTATACCAGCCCTTCTTATTCTTCACAGTGGCAGTTGCATCCGTCAATGTCGCAACACTCTCTCCGACATCAGCCTGAGCCTCCGCAGCGTACACCGTGTACTGTCCGCCGACCCTGCTTTCTGACAGATTTGAGATTCCTGTCGCACAAGTTGACAACAATACTGCTGCCATTGTCAAAAACGCAATTTTTCTAAACTTTACCATATACTACCTCTCTTATTCCTCACATGGATTTTATTCATTCAAATGCTTCTGATACACTCTTCTCGTCTGCTGCCTTCTGATTCCTATACACATACCACACTCGACCATTGTCATGAGAAGTGCGGAACCTCCCGAGCTTATGAAAGGAAGAGTGACACCTGTATTCGGAATTACATTTGTCGCAACGCTTACGTTGATCACTATCTGGCATACAAGGTGTACCATCACACCTATGACCATCATGCTTCCAAATACGTTCGATGACTCTTTAACTATAACATACATCTGGTATAACAGATAGCCATACAGAAGAAATAACATGATTGCTCCTGCCACACCAAGCTCCTCGCAGATTATCGCGAAGATCATATCATTCTGGGCCTCCGGTATAGCCGAAAGCTTCTGTGTTCCATTTCCAAGTCCCTTGCCGAAGAAAGATCCGCTTCCTATGGCATACAGCGACTGTATGACCTGATATCCTGCACTCTTCTCATATTTCTCTGTGTACAGCCATCCCAGGATTCGCTTTGCACGGAAGTTGTCATTTGACAGAAGTTCTTCCTCCGTAGGCAGGTAGCTCGTGGCTACCTTCACATAGACCACCGCCACCACCACAGCTATCAGCAATATTCCCAAATGCAGTTTCCAGTTCTTGCTGGCTATAAATGTTGAACAGTAACATATTCCAAGAACGACCAGACACGAACTCAGGTTTGTGGATATGACGAGCAAAAGTCCCGCCTGGAGTCCCACAAGCACCCACAGTATTATGACAGTCTGCCACTTGTGCATCTCTCTCCATTTGCTGCTTATAAATGAAGCTATGAATATGATCATGAGAGTCTTCACTATATCAGCGATCTGGATTCTGAATGGTATGTGAGGGATCTGGATCCATCTCGTCGCACCATTTACATTTACTCCCAATGGCGTGAGAAGCAAAAATGTCAGTATCAATGACAGAAAATATGCAGGCCATGTAAGCTTCTTATACAGACCGTATGGGAAAAACGCCAATCCCCATATTGCCAATGCTCCGAAAACGATAAACACCAACTGGCTTCTGAAATTGCTGGCAGCCGTGCCGTAACTGGATGCGCTGAATATCATTATCAGTCCAAATGCCAGAAGGAACGTTATAGCAATTATCATCTTATATATGGTTCCCGATGTATATCTGCTTTTTTCTTTGCCCGTGGAGTTATCCACAACTGATGTATCACTCATATACAAATCTCCATCTATCTGTTCATTATCTCTTTTATAAATTTATACGCACTTATCACATCTGTGTCAAA
This sequence comes from Coprococcus sp. RTP21428st1_C9_RTP21428_210409, assembly GCF_040227395.1. Taxonomy (NCBI): domain Bacteria; kingdom Bacillati; phylum Bacillota; class Clostridia; order Lachnospirales; family Lachnospiraceae; genus Coprococcus; species Coprococcus sp. RTP21428st1_C9_RTP21428_210409. Next base: position 7,421 of record NZ_JBEHVV010000054.1, on the reverse strand, counting down.
TATATCCAGGCTGTCCCTGTATTCTGGTTTCTCTATCGCTCCTGAATCACAGCCGATATGCATGCTTCCATCACTGTCCCCGCTCCACGCAAGATCAATGCTGTTACCCTTATCATATCCGGTGATCTCCGCATTTTTTCTGAACACGGCATCTCCAACCTGTATACCAAGAATTGCATCACTTCCAGACAATCTAAGCTCCAGCGATGCACTTATACTGACAGGCTTCATGGAATCCATGAGATCGGCTGCCGATATATCCACATCAAACACCACTCCTGTCTCTCCGTCACTGCTCACATCCCTCTTTTTTATCACAAGATGGTTGTCAGAATTGTCAGTAACAGTGAACTCATACGACTGTGCTGTATATTTGTCTCCGTAAAATGTCAGCGACATGCTCATATCCCTGTCGGACACATGATCCGCATACAGCTTGACCAGCTCATTTTTACTGTTCACAGCAAAATAGAGCGTGATATCCCTGCCGTCTAACATTTCATCCACAAATTGCTTTATATCATGTACCAATTCTGCCGTATTGTCAATGGTATCTATCTCCGGTATGTATTTGCCAAACATGTCATACACTTCCTGAAGATCTATATCATGTGTGCCAAAACATTCATCCAGATAACTATAGAAATCATCCACATTGAAGATGACCGAGTACACCTTGCAGTCCTGTGTACTATCCCCAGTAACCACAGTCTGTTTTCCCTCACTCGTACCCTCCATATTGAAGAAATACTTAAGTGTCTTCTGGATAATATCTGTCTGGATATCGTCACCGTTGATGTCCGCATAATTATTTGCAGCCATCCTCATACAGTTCTCATAGGCAGTGCCAAATGAGTACACTGTGTCGCTGTCTATCCCAAGCAGTGATACCACCTGAGAATTGCTCATGTTCGTGATGAGATTGTCAGCGTACTGTATTCTGATTGCCATATCATCTATATATATGAGAGAAGTCCTCTTATTTGCATAGAGCTTGAATGTCTTGTCATCAACTCCTGCCTCCGCAAGAAAATTGTGATCCGAAGCACTTCTCTTCAGCGATATGTCAACGCTGTGATCAGAATTATCCTCAAATGAAAAGCTCTGACTGCCATTTATCATGTTCATACCCATGTCAAATGTGCCATACTGCTGATTCATCTCCGACTCTCTGGAAGAATTGATGGTATTTACCATGGCCTCCACAAGCTTTATCTGAGGTTTTCTCATAAGATGAAAAAAAATAATTGCAACAACTGCTGCCATCAGAATGATGACAGTCGCTGTTATTCCAATTATTCTTTTAAGTAGTTTACTATTGTTTTTTTTGTGCATATGTATCATGATTTTCATTCAACCAGGCTATGGCCTCACACAATCCTTCCTCGGAAAAATCAAACTGCTTCGATCCCTTCTGTTCATCCGGTGTGACCTCAAAACAGAATGGCTCCGGCCATATAAATGCCGTGAGTACAGTCTTTGTCTCCTTCGGTGCATCTTCCTCTGTCTGATCTTTTTCACCCTCCGGCTCAATCTCCACAACATCCTTCTGTATCATGTAACGGATACCCTTGTCACTGCCCTTAAAAGGCCGCGACTTGTAGAATTCTAGAGCCAGCAATTCAGGTCTGTTTATCACATATATCACCCTGTCTCTTTACTTTATTGTGAACGGATATACCTCTATGATCTTCTTGGTCGTCTCGTTCTGAAGATACAGATATGTTACACCCTTAGGTGCACTGTCACCTGATATCTTGACCCATGTTGACCAGCCGTCAACCACAGGATCTGAGAATGTTATGACGTCAGACTTGTTTCCATCCGCATACACAACGTATCCCGATATCTTCATAGAGTCATCACCGTCAAATCCAAATGACGTATGAATATATATATCTGATCCATCCTTTGTCTTGATGCTGTTAGATCCCTTATCAAGATCTTTTTCACTGCTGTTTACAAATGATTCTATATTCCACTTCACAAGCTCTGAATACAGCTTCTGAGCCTTCTCGTTGCCGTCGTATCTGAGTTCTCCGAGATATGTCATTGTAGTCTCATTGGCTGCGTTCTTATTTGCATTTGCAAATGCAAGCTTTCCATTTGCTATCTTCTTGGACACATCAGTCTTGACTACCTTCTCATAGTAATCAACTGACTTCTTGTATTCCTTGTCCTTGTATGCCTGGGCTCCAAGTGCCTGATAACACTTGTCTTTCTCAGCTACACAGTCCTTGTAATCCTTGTCCACCTTATCATAGCTCTTGATGGCATTCTCGTAATCCTTGTTCTTGTAATACTGCTCTGCCTTCTTGTATGTACACTCACTGGCCTTGTTCTTGTAGTCATCAAATTCTGACTTCATGTACATATCATACGCATCGTCATATTTGCCGCTGTCGAGCAGCTCTGATGCCTTGTTGTAATAGCACTTTGCAAGAAGAGTCTGGGAATCGCTGTACTCCTCTATGGTTGACAGAATACTGATGGCGTCATCGTACTTCTTGGCTGTTATAAGTGCCTCCGCTTTCTTATATGTACACTCGATAACCTTGTCCGATGCATCCTTGTATGAGCCTGCGTTGTTGAATGCATCTATGGCTGCATCGTAGGATGCCGCATTCATCTGATCCATTCCCGCATTGTAATAACACTGATAAGCCTTATCAAATGCGTCATCGCTGCTGAAACTCTCCTCGTCACCGTCAGATGACTTGCTGTAGTTCTCTGCAGCCTTTCTGCTGTTGCCTGACTTCTTATAATATTCAGCCGCCTCAAGGTTCTTGCCTTCTTTTTCAAGACCCTCGGCATACTCATAATAAGCGTCTCCGTTTGCCTTTTTATAGGAATCCTTGAATTTTCCAAGATCCTTATACAGTGTCACGGCCTCTTCAACCTTTCCCTGGTCCATGAGGTCGTTGGCCTCGTTATACTTTCTAAACTTTGGAACAAATATAAATGCAAGGACGCCTATAGCGATGACGATAACCACTGGTATAGCTATGAGTGCGGCCTTTGCACCCTTGCTCATACCCTTCTTCTCGCCCTTTTTCTTTATCATTATATCGGCGCCTTCCTGTGGCATTATCTGAGGTTGTGGCATTCCCATCTGAGGCTGCTGCGGTGGCACAGGATTACCCTGTGGCTGCTGCATCATCTGAGGCATGCCCTGTGTTCCGCCTGTCAGGACAGTTGTGCTGTCATCGTCCTCATCGACATCCGGCTCACTTGTAAGCACAGTTGTGCTGTCGTCAACTTCCGGCTCTATCAAAGGAAATTCTTTTCCACAGACAGGACACTTTCTTACGTTCTCCCCCAATTCACAACCACAATTATCACAATACATATCTCTTCCTCCATCCTTACGGATCAACCTGATTTATTACATTTATCGAACTCCATATTTAAGAATTTATCCTGAATATGAACTCCTCGTTTGAAAGCCTTATCACACTGTTATCAGGGATAGCCACATCAACATTGCTGTACACCTGAGTTCCGTTCAGGAATGTATGGTTTGTTGAGTTGTTATCTCTCAGATAATGTGTTCCATTGATACTGGTGATATAGGCGTGTCTTCTACTTATAGACTTGTTTCCTGTTACCTTATAGTCAACACCCTGATCAGCCTTGCCAATACAGAATACCTGTTTATTAATCTGAACGCTCTCACCCGTAGTCTTTCTGGTGAGGGTCGGCTTGCTGCCTGTGACAAGTGTTCTGTTGCTGAACAGTGTTGTAGGTGGCTCCTCATCCGGCTGCTCGCTAAGTCTCTTGGCTTCCTCCGCCTTGAGCTTTGCAAGGCCTGCCTGTCTCTTAGCCTCCTCAGCATTCTTGCGGGCTGCAAATTCTGCCTGCATTCTAGCCTCCTCAGCATGCATCTCCTGCTCTCTGGCACGTCTTATCTCATCTGCATACTGCGATGAAACCTTCTCTGCCCTGATTCGCTCCTCCTCGGCATTCCTGAACATTTCTTCAGCCTTAAGCCTCTCACTGTCATCGGAATTGCCCTGATATGAGTACATATCCTGAGCTGTGAGTACCGCTGTCTGCTCATAATCCTTTGCCTCAGCAGTGACCTTCTGTCTCCATATCTCGGCTTCGACCCTTGCCGCCTCGGCCTTCATACGGGTCTCCTCTGCCTGTCTGGCAACTTCCGCCTGATACTTTGCTTCCTCTATCTGTCTCTTTACCTCATTCTCGGCCTGCATTCTTGCCTCTTCAGCCTTTCTGGCTGCCTCCTCGGCTTTGTGGATTGCAAGCTCTTTATTATTGTCATTTGAAGTGAGTACCTTACTCTTGCCCTTTTCACCCTGTATTATAAGGAGCTGACTTGATGCTCTGAGATCTGACACGAATTCATTGAAATGAAATGCATCAAACTCCCTGTGATCGTTGAAATAATCAACTATCTGGTTAGCACATTCTATGGCTGGTGTGTGTGCATAGACAAATCCTGACAAGATGCTCTTCACGAACTCCCCAATGTCCTTCTTGTCAAATTTGCTTTCAAATGGAAGATACAGAAGCTGTATGGAGAAGTCACTAAATCTCACATACATATAATTCGTATCCCACACTACCTTCTCGGGTGCTAGTCCATTCTGTATGACTGACACAAGCTGCTTGCTTATGCTGAATATGTATTCCACCAGTTCATCCCTGAAAACCGGTTTCTGCATTATCTTACTAAGACTCATATCCCCATCTATTGAGAATTCGAGTTTTCTTTCCCCCTTAACAAACACTTCCCTGCACATGCTTGTGTTGCCTGCAAAAGGCACATTATAGGCATTCATTTCATATTTGCTAATAGGAGTAACCTGATCAAGTTTGTATTCAATTTTTATTGAATCTTTTAAAATTTGAGTCATACCCCACCTCCTACTATTTCAATAGCCAATATACCTCTACAGTATAACAGACAAAAAAAGCATATTCAAGGTTACAAAAAAAGGAAGATATATATTACATATATCTTCCGCTTGAGAGGTGCGAGCCGGATTTGAACCGGCGATGACGGTGTTGCAGACCGGGGCCTTACCACTTGGCTATCGCACCATATTATTTAATTAAAGCTCCCCGAGTAGGGCTCGAACCTACAACCCCTCGGTTAACAGCCGAGTGCTCTACCATTGAGCTATCGAGGAATAACGTCATAAGCATCTCCAAAAAGGAAACGCAGAAGGAGGGATTTGAACCCTCGCGCCGCGCAAACGGCCTACACCCTTAGCAGGGGCGCCTCTTCAGCCACTTGAGTACTTCTGCAAAATGCCTAAATAAAAATCTCCTACCAAAGAGTATTTAATTTTTGACACTTGTTTATAATACCAAACCTGGCAGTGAATGTCAAGGAGTTTTTACAAGAAAATAATAAGCCAAAAATCGACAAAAAGGCGGATACTTTTTTGTATCCGCCCTCTTATCGTTTTGTAGATGTTTCTTACTATCTTATCTATAGTAGTAACTGCATCTTATATACTCACAAGCCTGTCCTCTGTAGGTCTTTCCTCTTACCTTGACAACAGGGATAACATATACTCCAAATGTAGAATATGCCTTAAGACCTCTTATTGTATAAGAGCTGCTCTTAGCACTTACCTTTTTCTTTATCCATTTTGCATTTGAAGCGTATGGATTCTTTGTATAGTATACAAGATAATACTTTGTATTTGCTACTTTCTTCCATTTAACCTTTGCAGCAGTGCTGCTTACAGAAGTTACATTACTCTTCTTTACACATGCCTGAGGTATGATTGTCTTGAATGCTGACCAATCGCTCCAGCACTTAGCACCACCATTTGCCTCTTTGTATGCACGGATTCTTACCTTGAATCCCTTGTTGTTGATTGCCTTACGAACCTTTGCGTTGTTGATCTTAACTCTGGTCTTTGTTGTAGCCTTTGTTGTGTATAATCTGGTCTTTCCGTTGAGAGAGTAGATCTGAACCTGATATCCTGTAGGATAGTCATAGTTTGGATTTGCCTTCCATCCGATTGTTATTACATTTCCACTCTTAGCTGGACTCCATATAAGAGTTCCTGCCTTTGCATCGGCAACATACTGTGGGTTAACAGGTGCTGAGTAGAGTGTACCTGTTGACTGTCCATAACCAAGTGCTATGTAGTTTGACTCTGATCTCTTATATGAATATACATAATATCCACTATAATGTGTTCCGGCCTTTGCAGGTACAGTTGCCTTGTTTGTAGTAACATTATACTGAGCCTCAACCTTTGAACCGCTGATCTTGGCAACTACATATCCTGTTACACCTGAAACTCTGTTCCACTGTAAACCGATCTTATTCTTTGTGCCTGAAGTCTGCTTTATTGACTTGTAATCTACGCTCTCAGGAGTTGTTATGACCTGAAGAGGATCTGACTGTCCAACAAGCTGCTTGTTGACATATGTCTGAACTATTACATAGTATGCTCTGCCGGCCTGAAGATTGTAAATATACTTCTTATTTGATGTTGAAGTATAAGAACTTAATGCCTGATATCCTGAAGATCTATCCTGGGATAAATACACTAAGTATTCCTCTCCATAATTACCGCTCCACTGAACTGTGACACCTGTCTTGGTATCATCTGTCTGCTGAAGATTTGTTACTGCTCTTCCTGATGCTGCCGATGCTGTTATTGTCATTGCAAAGAGCATGATTGACATGATTGCAAGGATCAATAACGATCTGTTGAAAACTTTTTCTCTTCTCATTAAATCTCTCCTTTTTCTTCTTTCCCTTGTTAATACAACAATTAATTTAATATGAGACTAACTCATATTAAAATTTTACAAGTTTAATATATTTTAGTCAACATTATTGTGACTGTAATATTCAACAATTATTTTGTGCATTTTTGCTAATTCATTGTTGAGATTCTGTATACTTTTTATTTTATTCCTGTATTATTTATTCTGCTCAAGATAATCCTTTACCGCTGTTTCATACAGGTTGTGTCCCTCTGAATCTATAACCACAATAGCTGGGAAATTCTCCACTGTCATCTTCCTTATAGCCTCTGTTCCGAGATCATCGTACGCGATCACCTCGGATTTCTTGATACATTTGGAGAGAAGCGCTCCTGCACCGCCAACGGCTGCCAGATACACAGCCTTGTTGTCTATTATTGCCTGTATAACCTCCTGGCTTCTCTTTCCCTTTCCTATCATTCCACACAGACCCTTGCTGAGAATGAGTGGAGTGTATTTGTCCATTCTGCTGCTGGTTGTCGGTCCCGCCGAGCCTATGACCTGTCCAGGTTTTGCCGGTGTCGGTCCGAGATAATATATCACATTGCCGTTAAGGTCTATAGGAACTATGCCCTTCTCGTATAACTCAGTTCCACTGGCGTCCACGCATCCTGATTCCATGATGGCATCATACATTCTCTTGTGTGCGGCATCCCTGGCAC
>NZ_JBEHVV010000053.1:0-20316 GCF_040227395.1 Coprococcus sp. RTP21428st1_C9_RTP21428_210409 | reverse complement strand
GACAGATATTATACGAATCTGAGCGATGGTGACATAGTTATAGATGAGTATAATGTTGCCGGTTTTGCGGATTCTGATGTGTACTATACAGTTGGCGACAAGGTAGTAAACCTTGAGAGCAATGAGTATACAGTCAAGGAAGACAAGCCGTCAAATGGATGGAACAAGCGTTCATTTACAATTCCTGCTGATACCTTCAAGGACGAGGGTGTGTACAGTATAGTTATCCATACCAAGGATGCAGCGGGAAAAGAAACAGATAATGAAGTAAAGAATGCTGCGGTCAAGTTCTGTATAGATAGAACAGCACCGGAGTATCATGTAGCTGGTGTTGAAAATGGTGCTGTGTATGAGAATACGGATTCTGTAAGTGCATCGGTTTCATTCCATGATAATCTTGCGCTGGGATATGCGGACATCACGGTTGACGGAGTCAAGACGAGATATGAAGCTAAGGACATTGAAAAGCTCGGCGGAGAGGTTAAGCTTGACGATATAAAGGCATCTGCAAAGAAGCACACAATAGTTGTGGAATGTTTTGATGCAGCAGGTAATGGCGCATCGGATAATGGTTCAGAAATAACATTTACTGTATCGAGTAATGCTATTCAGACGGCTATGGCTGAGGCTGGCAGCATCTCATGGATCATTATACTGATCATAGTTATTGTGGTATTGATTATTGCGGGAATAGTTATATTCCTTGTAAGAAAGAAAAAGAAGGATAATAACTAAGTTATTGGTATGGGCAAAGGGGATAGTCACATCTCCTTTGCCCATTATATATAAAAAAACTCATTAAGCATCATTTCCCCCAAAAATATGTTGACTAATAACTCTCAATGATATAGAGTAATGATTGCATTTATAGATATTAGAAAAACGCTCTTATTCAGAATGGTGGAGTCAGAAGGGACGAAGAAGCCATGGCAACCCCGATGTGTTCGGAAGGTGCCGACCTGAGCGACGCAGAGATGTAGGAGATACAGGCTTTGTGCTCGAACAATGAGAGGCTTGACAGACACGATCAAACCGCTCATACGAAGCGGTTTTTCTTATGTACAAAAAGGAAAGGAAGTAGTATGGAAAGAAGATTATTTACATCGGAATCAGTAACAGAAGGACATCCTGACAAAATCTGTGACCAGATATCAGATGCAGTGCTTGACGCACTGATGGAGCAGGATCCAATGAGCCGTGTGGCATGTGAGACATCCATCACGACAGGTCTTGTGCTTGTCATGGGAGAGATCACAACCAACGCTTATGTGGATATTCAGAAGATCGTTCGTGAGACGATCAGAGAGATCGGATACGACAGAGCAAAGTACGGATTTGACTGCGATACATGCGGCGTTATCACAGCCATAGACGAGCAGTCATCAGATATTGCCATGGGAGTTGACAAGGCACTCGAGGCAAAGGAGCACCTCATGAGCGAGGATGACATCGAGGCGATCGGTGCCGGAGATCAGGGTATGATGTTCGGATTTGCAACAAATGAGACACCTGAGTACATGCCATATCCAATAGCACTTGCCCACAAGCTTGCAAGAAAGCTCACAGAGGTAAGAAAGAACGGAACACTCCCATACTTAAGACCGGACGGTAAGACACAGGTAACAGTTGAGTACGATGAGAATGACAAGCCTGTAAGACTTGATGCAGTCGTTCTCTCAACACAGCATGGAGAGGAAGTCAGCCAGGAGCAGATCCACGCTGACGTTAAGAAGTATATATTCGACGAGGTTCTTCCACAGGAGCTCATCGATGAGAATACCAAGTTCTTCATCAATCCAACAGGAAGATTCGTAATAGGTGGACCAAATGGAGACAGTGGTCTCACAGGACGTAAGATCATCGTTGACACATACGGCGGATATGCCCGTCACGGCGGCGGAGCCTTCTCAGGCAAGGATTGTACCAAGGTAGACCGTTCAGCGGCTTATGCGGCCCGCTACGTGGCTAAAAACATAGTTGCAGCAGGTCTGGCTGACAAGTGTGAGATACAGCTCTCATACGCTATCGGTGTTGCAAGACCTACATCCATCATGGTAGACACATTTGGCACAGGAAAGCTTTCAGATGAGAAGCTTGTCGAGATCATTAGAGAGCACTTTGACTTAAGACCAGCAGGTATCATCAAGATGCTTGACCTCAGAAGACCTATCTACAAGCAGACAGCAGCTTACGGACACTTCGGAAGAACAGATCTTGATCTCCCATGGGAGAAGCTGGACAAGGTGGATGTGCTGAAAGCATACTTATAAGCAGATTAAAAAAATTCAGACAAATATAAAAGCACATGTATCAGATTGAAACTGATACATGTGCTTTTTGTATATCACGTTATTCCGTGAGTATTAATCTTTGTATTTCTTTGCGGATTCAAGTGCCGCATCTATCTCGTCGAGGGATGCCTGGATCTTGCTCTCCGTACTCTCCGTATCCTCTTTGACGTCAAATGCTGAATCTATAGGCTCGCTGTCATCGGCGACATCCTCAAATGCAGTGTCGTCATAGTCGTCAGTGTGGATGACATCGTCCTCATCAGGAGATACCTGATTGTCGTAATCGGAGTCTGCGTAACTCTCGTGGATAACCTCGTTGTCCCCAGGGAAGAGCGCCTTGTTGTTGATGGTGGGCACCTCGCTATTGTCGTGGTGAGGCATTCTGACGTGTTCAGCGGCTTTTGCGGAAGGCTCGGCAGCTTCTGATGTTTCATTTGCTGTGCTTTCCTTCTCCTCGTTGTCCTTCTTCAGCTTGTCTATCTGAGCCTCGTAATCAGCGATGAGACCCTTGAGTGAGACAGCAAGGATGATGATGACAACGACCAGTATCACAAGAACTATGATGGCTATGAGCATTATTACGAACTTGTGCTTGTCTATGAAGCTGGACAGCGAATCCGTCTCCTCGATGAGATCCGTTGCGTCAAGGAAAGTTCCTTCATTTGGATTGAAGAAATACCAGCCCTGGTGTCCGTCGTTTGTTGCTGCGTAGAGGAGAACGGTGTTGGAACTGCTTCCCTTCATATAAGCTCTGATGTCCGTGTCGTTCAGGTTGATCTTCACTGGAAGATATCCGGTTGGCACTGAGACTGAATTAGGCTTTGGAATGATGTTATAAGTGTTGTTGTTTGAGTGAACGCTTACAAGGGTATCTGCAGGTGCGGATGCGTTCTGATCTGCCTCTGTGAGTGTTCCTACCTCATCCTCAGTAACAACAGGCTTGGTCTCGCTGTCGATCAATGCAAGAGGTGTTGCAGGCTCGGCTTCTGAACCGGTATCGCTGACAGTAGATGAAGCTGCTTCGGTGGAAGCGGCGGCTGACTTGTCGCTGATGGTTACCGAGTTGTATGACGGTGTCATGTCTATCGACTCTTCTGTGTCGGAGATGACCTCAACTGCTGATGTCTCTATGCTGGCAGTTCCGCTCGCAATGGCGGTAAATGTAAATGTTGCTGTCATTGCATCTCCAGGCTTTACATTTGCCTGGGAGTAGCTTACGGTGCCCTTAGATTCCACGGTGCCGCCGCTCACAGCCTTGAGCAATGTGGAATCATATGTGATATTGTAGCTGTAGCTTGATAAAGCCTGATCGGCTGCGTTTATACTTACCTTGATCTCCACGGTATCGCCAACAACGACCGTGGTGGATGGAACCTCAACACTAAATGCGACTGTAGCGGCATAAGTGGTATGAAGCATGAAAAGCATCATAGTCAACACACATGCAACTTCTGTCATAAACGTTCTAAAGCTAAATCTTGTAGTCCTCATAATATTCATATACGGTTATCCACCGAGTCCTCCTTATCCTCTGTTAATTATTATGGTGTAAGTACGTGTAGCTTTACTCTGGGATTTACATACTATCTTAAATGTATTCTTTCTCGATTTCAGGGTTTTTGTTCCCGTTCCGCTCACTGTGGAGTAGCTGCTTACAGGTGAAGCGTTTATTGTCACACTTGATACAGATGAGCGCACATTTACCGTGTACTGTGTAGTGCTGCTTATTGCAAATGTAGGTGACAGCTTCTTGCCGCTTACAGAGAGTGTTTTCAGGTAGTTGTTCTGGTTGCCCGGATTAGCCGCAGGCATCTTCATTGCTGTGCTTGGCATATTCTTGTAAACAGGTATGGCAAATGTTATGGCCTTGTTGAGTGCTCCTGAAGACTTGTAGGCATCATATACCTTCCATGCCTCTGTTGTAGGGGCCTGTACATTTCCCATGTACTGATGCCAGTACAGGCAGTCTGTGTAGGTTACGTTGAACTTCTGAGTATACAGAGTGTTCTGACCCTTGTTGATGTAGGACTCTCCGATATACATCGCACCGCCGATTATTGATTTGGCAGGTGTTGTCCATGGCCTGTTGTACGATGTGCCCGATGAAGCCCATCTCAGACCGTTTGTTATAGCGTTGCCTGATGCACTCTCAAATGCACCGATATTGTAGAAGTTATATATGCCGGGATATGTGGCATTCTTACCGTTTGTTCCCGAGGTTATCGAGCCTCCGACCTCCTGCTTGATACGTGAAGCAATGTGGTAAGGGCTGACGCCGGATTTCTGTGCTGCGGTGATTATCATGGACGAATATGTGGTGGTCGAACCGGTTGGGTGCGCATTGTGCATAAACGAACCAGATAATATAGCCTCAACTCCTGACTTTGTCTGTGATGAGTCGTATGACAGCTTTTCAAATGCGAACATGGAGCTTGCGGATGACATATATGTTCTCGGATCGAGGTAATACTTTACAAGATCGTCCGAGGCTGCAAACCATGTTGAACCATCATATGATGAGTAGGAGTCTGTCTTGTAGTTGTATCCAACGGTCTGTGATCTCCAGCCGTAGTTAGGACTGTAAGATGTACAGTTTACAAGGTTGTTGACACGTCCCTGTACGTTGACCTCGTTCTTGACCACGTCGTTCCAGTTAAGGTTGGTGTGTACCGCCTTGAATATCCAGTTTGGGTGCTCCGCATGGAGCTTTCTGAGAAGCACCTTGTAGCTCTCAGGGAAGTTCTGGGCGGATAATTGCTTTTCAAATGCTGCATCCGATGTCTGGTTACCGTCAGGTTCCTTGTATGTTCCCATTGTGATGAGCGATGAGGAGATAAATCCTGTATACTTCTTGCTGCTGTATGTGAGGTTGACCTTGTACCATGACTTGTTGGATGTATCAGTCACGGAGAGTGCCTGTCCCTTCATGAGCATGATCGCGCTTCCGTTGTAGGTTATAGGTGTACCCGCTGCCGTCTGGCGGAAGTATACATAGTCTTCATTCACGTAACCGCTCTTGGCTGCCTGAGCCGCTGTGGTAGGCTGCTGTGTAGTAGCCTTGGTCGTGGCCTTTGTTGTGGCTGAAGTGGAGTCGATCACGATGAACTTGGAATATACATAACCGGTGTAGCGCTTCTTCTTATATGTAAGCTTGACTTTGTACCATGTCTTGTTGGAAGTGCTCAGTACGGTCATGCTCTGACCGCCCATGAGCATGATCGGCGATCCGTTATACTTCAGCGGCGTGCCGTTTGGCGTTTTTCGGAAATATACATAGTTTTCATTTTTTCGAAGGTGAGCCTTCTTGGCGGTTGTCCTTGTTACCTTGATAAATGCGGAGTACACATAACCGGTGTAGCGCTTCTTCTTGTATGTAAGCTTGACCTTGTACCATGTCTTGTTGGAAGTGCTCAGTACGGTCATCTTCTGACCCTTCCTGAGGAGTATGGCCGAGCCGTTATATTTTATAGGCGTGCCGTTTGGTGATTTGCGGAAATACACGTAGTCAGACGTGAGAGTTCCCGTGGTCGCGGCTTCTGCGTGATTGTTTCCCACATACAGTCCGGTCACCGCGATGCAGACGACCGCCCAAATAAGCATTACGATAGAAATAGTAGTCCGGGTTCGTTTAGTATTGATATCCATAGTAACCTCCATTTTTCATAAAACAAATCTATATATAAAATAGTATTTATGACAAAATTACATCAGTCTAAGTTTACCATAATTATTGCAAATGAGCACCATTTTTGTGAAAAAAGTTATAAAAAAGTAATAAAATTGCAATAAAAAAGCTTTTGCTGGTCAGACAAGTGCTGACCGGCAAAAGCTTTTCGCCTTATGTCGTATATATTAACCTACTTTGAGTTTGAATTTCTGGATCTCTTTGTCCGTCTCTACCTTCTCGATGAGAGCACCGAGTCCGCGAAGCTTTTCGTCGAACTTCTCGTAGCCTCTCTGGATATACTTGATATCACATACAGTAGAGAAGTCGTTGGCCACAAGTGCCGCAATTACAAGTGCTGCGCCTGCTCTCAGGTCAGGTGCTGCAACATTTGCACCGGTGAATGTCTCCACACCATCGAGAATAGCAGTGTTGCCCTCGACTCTGATGTGTGCGCCCATTCTTGAAAGCTCTGCGACATACTTGAATCTGTTCTCAAATATGCTCTCGGTGACGATGCTTGTTCCGTTGGACAGTGCAAGTGTAACCGCCATCTGTGGCTGCATATCTGTCGGGAATCCCGGATATGGCAGAGTTTTGATGTTGGTAGCCTTGAGTCTCTTGTTGCACATTACTCTCACTGAATCATCGTACTCGATGACAGTGGCACCTATATCTGTAAGCTTTGAGGTTATAGCCTCAAGATGCTTAGGAATTACGTTCTTGATGAGGACGTTGCCTCTGGTGGCTGCTGCCGCAACCATGAAGGTTCCTGCCTCGATCTGATCCGGAATGATGGAATATGTAGTTCCGTGAAGTGACTTTACGCCACGGATACGGATGACATCAGTTCCGGCACCCTTGATGTTAGCACCCATACTGTTGAGGAAATTGGCAACGTCAACGATATGTGGCTCCTTGGCTGCGTTCTCTATGGTAGTCTTGCCGTTTGCCATTACGGCGGCCATCATGACATTGATGGTGGCACCTACTGAGATCACATCCATGTAAATGTGGCTTCCGATCAGCTCATCAGCCTCAACGGATATCATACCGTTTGCTATATCAACGTGGGCTCCAAGTGCTTCAAAACCTTTTATGTGCAGATCTATCGGACGGGCTCCGATGTCGCATCCGCCTGGAAGAGCGACCTGTGAATGGTTATATTTGCCAAGCAGTGCGCCGAGCAGATAGTAGGATGCTCTGATCTTTCTGATATATTCGTCGTCGACACAGAGATCGGTATTCGGATTGATGGTTCCACCACATATAGCAACCGTGTGCTCGTCTATGTAACGGACCCTTGCGCCGATACCCTGAATGGCCTGAAGAAGGACTCTTGTATCTCTGACGTTCGGTACGTTTTCTATTGTGACTTCCTGGTCGGTCATGACTGCAGCGGCAAGTATTCCAAGTGCGGCATTCTTAGCACCCGCAATGGTAACTTCGCCCTCCAGAGGACGACCTCCCTTGATAACATACTGTTCCATATTTCACCTCTTAGATAATTCTCGGATTATCGCAACTTTATAGATTATAGCACATAAAACTGAAAAGTAAACAGTTACTTGTCTGCTTCACAGTATATACATCTGTAAATTCGCTTTTCTCTGTCTGTGAGTTTGAATATATGGGTTATTCCCTGCTCTGTGGTCGTAATGCATCTTGGATTGGTACATTTCTTTATTCCAACTAGTCTCTCAGGCAGTTCAATCTTACGTTTTTCAACGAGCTTGCCGTCCTTGATGATGTTGACGGATATATCCGGGTCGATATACCCCAGAACATCAAGGTTTATGTCGATATCCTGATCTATCTTAAGAATGTCCTTTCTTCCCATCTTCTCGCTTTTAACATTCTTGATTATAGCAACGGAGCAATCCAGCTTATCAAGATGAAGATCGTTGTATATCTGCAGGGCTTTGCCTGCTGTTATATGGTCAAGTACAATACCATTCTGAATACTGTCAATATTCATGATCATTCCTCCTATGCCTTAAAATCCTTGTCGAGTCCGAGAAGGTCCATGATGAGTGCCATTCGGACATATTTGCCGTTGAGTGCTTGTCGGAAATAACATGCTCTCGGATCGTCATCCACCTCAACAGATATCTCATTTACACGAGGAAGCGGGTGAAGGATCGACAGGTCAGGCCTAGCGAGAGCCAGCTTTGACTTGTCAAGAATATAGGTATCTTTCAGTCTTATGTAGTCCGCCTCGTTGAAGAAACGTTCTTTCTGGACTCTTGTCATATAGAGAACGTCCAGAGATC
Source organism: Coprococcus sp. RTP21428st1_C9_RTP21428_210409 (assembly GCF_040227395.1). Taxonomy (NCBI): domain Bacteria; kingdom Bacillati; phylum Bacillota; class Clostridia; order Lachnospirales; family Lachnospiraceae; genus Coprococcus; species Coprococcus sp. RTP21428st1_C9_RTP21428_210409. The sequence goes on along the minus strand of NZ_JBEHVV010000053.1, from coordinate 12,088 downwards.
CGATAGCATCCTCAAGAGAGGAAATCTCCTCATATGGTATATTATTCTTTTCGATGACTTCTGTTCTTATATAATCAGGTAATTTTAATTCATCCGGTGATATGAGAATAAATTTTATGCCTTTGTATCGTGACATGGCCTTTATAAGTGAATGAACCGTACGACCAAACATAAGATCTCCGCAGAAACCTATGGTCATATTGTTTAGTCTGCCCTTCTCTCTCTTTATTGTGAGAAGATCGGCCAATGTCTGCGTAGGGTGATTGTGACCGCCGTCACCAGCATTAATAATAGGAACATCTGATTTCATGGAAGCCAGCATCGGGGCACCCTCTTTATAATGTCTCATAGCTATAATATCGGCATAACAGCTGACGATCTTGACGGTATCGCCCACACTCTCACCTTTTGTTGAAGATGAGGAGCTCGCAGATGAAAATCCGAGAACGTTTCCGCCAAGTTCCATCATGGCAGCCTCGAAGCTAAGTCTTGTGCGTGTGCTTGGTTCAAAGAACAGAGTTGCAAGCTTTTTGCCCTTACAGACTTCGCTGTATTTCTCTTTATTGTCGATGATGTCCTGTGCCAGCACGAGAAGGTGGTCAACCTCCTCAACTGACAGGTCCATTGGGTCTATTAAATGTCTCATTTGACATGATCCTCCTTAGGTTATCAGAATGAATATTTTAAGAATTAAGAAGGGTATACATAACAGCCTTCTCAGCGTGACGTCTGTTCTCAGCCTCATCCAAAATGTGGTTGAGGTTCTTGTCGATAACGCCCTGTGAGATCTCAAATCCCTGGTGCATAGGCATGTCGTGGAATACTATAGCCTTGCTGCCCTCTGTAAATTCCTCGTTGAGCTGGTAAGGCATCATCTTGGCGAGAGTCTCTTCCTTCTGCTGCTTGTATGCAGGGTTGTTGAAGAACTCCATGTCAACCCATGTATCTGTGTAGAGGATATCCATATCCTTTGCGTACTTCTTTGCCTCCTCCATGCTCATGGTAGGATCGAGTTCAACATAGTGGCCTGTAGCCTTTGCTGCCTCAAAGAAGTCATCGCCGCATACGGTGTTGTTCACAAGTGGCGTGAGTCCGTAGATAGTTCCCTTCTTCATCTTTGCAAAGAACTCAACAAGAGAGTTGAATACATTATTCTTGGCACCGATGTACATAAGCTTTACATCGAGACTGCCAAACTTTTCTATAATAGTGAGGGCATCTGCCAGGATCTGGCATGGATGATAAGAACTGTCACATCCGTTGATAAATGGAACAGTAACATTGTTGCCGAACAGCTCGACTGTCTCATTCTTTACAAGACGTGCCATGATGATATCTACATTCCTGCATACATACTTAATCTCTGATACAGGCTCACCGAGTGTAAAGTTGGAATCCTTCCAGAGCTGGTTGTAATATGTACCGCCGAGCTCAGTTATACCTGTTGTAAATGAAAGAAATGTTCTTGTGGAAGTCTTCTCAAAAAGAGTGTAGAGTTTCTTGCCCTCAAGAGCGTGAGCGTACTTATCAGGGTTCTTCTTCATGTCAAGTGCCAGATTGAGAATATCCATCAGCTCATCAGCTGTGAAATTCTTGAAGTTAAGCATGTTTTTCATAACAAATGTCCTCTTTTCTCTAGAATTATAAATTGTTTGCAATACGGACAAACATAATCTGTGGATCCTGGCAATATATTTAGGATACGGGTGTTGAGATATGTCTGCCTGAAATTTTATTATATAGCACATGGTTTCAAAAGTAAAACAGTTTACGACATCACATAAATTATGAATGTAAATATTTGAAGATTTATGCCTGATTATAAAAAAATATAGATAATAAAGCAAAAAACAGCTTAATTTTTTGATTTTTATTGACAAAGATGTATATATATGGTTTTATATATTTTATAAAATTTTTATAAAAAATTTATAATTAAATCAAGGGAGGACATTTTATGATCAAACAGAGGAACATTGCTTTGTGCATAGTATTTTCAATCATTACATTTGGAATTTATGCACTGTATTGGTTCGTTTGCCTTACAAACGATGCTAATCAGGAATCCGGACAGACAGATGCAACAAGCGGTGGGGTAGCATTGTTGCTTACTATCGTTACATGTAATATCTATGGATGGTTCTGGGCATACAAGATGGGCGAGAAGATTGATGCAATAAAGACAAAGAATGGTCAGTCAGCAGGAAATTCAAGCATACTTTTCCTTCTGCTCCAGTTATGTGGACTTGGAATTGTATCATATGCTATTATGCAGGATACCATCAATAAAAATGCGTAATGAATCAAATTGCATACAAATATACATTGAAAAATGTATAGATGCAGTTGCGTACAGACAAAATGTATGAGAAAATAGTCCCGTAGACTGAGTTGTGTCTGCGGGGCTATTCTGTTATTTTTATTGCAGTTATGCAGTGGTTTACATATGAGTGGAATAATTGCAGTCATACACAAGTCCTACATAATTCAATTAAGGATTTAAGTTTAAGGAGGATTATCAATTATGATCAAACAGAGGAATATTGGAATATGTATTCTGCTTTCAATTGTGACATGCGGAATATATGGATTGTATTGGTTTGTTGTGCTAACAGACGATATCAATCAGGAGTCAGGAGAGACAGATGCAACAAGTGGTGGAATGTCGCTTTTGCTCACTATCGTTACATGTAACATCTATGGATGGTTCTGGGCATATAAGATGGGCGAGAAAGTTGATATCATAAAGAATAAGAACGGTGTACCATCAAGCAACTCAGGCATCTTATACGTCCTTCTTCAGGTATTTGGACTTGGAATTATTGCATATGCGCTTATGCAGGACACTGCAAACAAATATGCAGAGGCTATACCTCAGATGAATACAGGATATGGTCAGCAGACCTACAGTCAGCAGCCATATGGTCAGCAGGGATATGATCAGAATGCATACAACCAGCAGGGATATGGTCAGAATACATACAATCAGCAGGGATATGGTCAGCAGCCATACAGCCAGCAGGGATATGATCAGAACGCATATAACCAGCAGGCATACGGACAGCAGCCATATGGTCAGCAGGGATATGACCAGAATGCATATAACCAGAATGCATATAACCAGCAGGCATACGGACAGCAGCCATACAGCCAGCAGGGATATGATCAGAATGCATACAATCAGCAGGGATATGGTCAGCAGGCCGGTTTAGACCAGAATACATTTGGCCAGCAGTCAGATCAGAATATTAACACATCAGCAGATGCTTCAGGCAGTGATAACAGCCAGCAGTAGTCGGCGGAGACAAAGAAATACAGAGCATGGATCAGATACAGAAATCAAGAAGAAATGCGATAATTAAAAGGGATGCCATCCTCGTGGGGATAGGCATCCTCTATTATATATTCATAAGAGTGACAGGACTTGCCATACCATGTATATTCAGAAAGATAACCGGATTTTTATGCCCAGGATGCGGGATAACACGGGCTATCCTTGCGGCCGTAAGGCTGGATCTTGCAAAGGCATTTGCTTATAATCAATTTATGTTTATAGCTCTTCCGGCGTTGGCATACATAATTGTAAAAAACGATTATGTATTCGTAAGATATGGAAACAGAAAGTTATCGCGATTTGACAATATACTTATATTTATATGTATTGCCGGGGCGGTGATGTTTGCCGTTCTCAGGAATGTGATGCGCTTTTGAGAGAGAGACGATGACAAGTTTATTGGCAGTGTTATAGAATGACCATCGTAACAGACTTATTTAATATCCCATCTTCTTGACAATAAATAATAAAAAGGCATATAATTTACAATTACCGAGGAGTTTTTCGGTAAAGTTGCACAAGCATTTCATTTGTGCTTGTAGTATTTTTTCAGGGAGGGTTTTTGAAATGGCAAAAAAACCGTATTATATTACAACCGCCATTGCATATGCATCAGGTAAACCTCATATAGGCAACACCTACGAGATCGTGTTGGCTGACAGCATTGCAAGGTACAAGAGATTCGCAGGTTATGATGTAAGATTCATGACAGGAACAGATGAGCATGGACAGAAGATCGAGAACAAGGCTTTTGAGAACATGCAGACCCCAAAGGAATTCGTTGATGAGACATCAGGTGAGATCAAGAGAATATGGGATCTCATGAATACTTCATATGACAAGTTTATCCGTACAACAGATGATTACCATGAGAAGCAGGTACAGAAGATATTTAAGAAGCTGTACGATCAGGGTGATATATATAAGGGACATTATGTAGGAAAATACTGTACACCATGTGAGTCGTTCTTCACAGATGGACAGCTCATAGATGGCAAGTGTCCGGACTGTGGAAGACCTGTTCAGGAGGCCAAGGAGGAGGCATACTTCTTCAAGATGAGCAAGTATCAGGACAAGCTCATGAAGCATATAGAGCAGCATCCTGAGTTTATACAGCCTGAGTCAAGACGTAACGAGATGGTTAACAACTTCCTTAAGCCGGGACTTCAGGACCTGTGTGTATCAAGAACATCATTCAAGTGGGGAATCCCAGTGGACTTTGATCCAAAGCACGTTGTATATGTGTGGGTTGACGCACTTTCAAACTACATAACTGGACTTGGATATGACGTAGATGGAAAGAGCGATGAGAAGTTTTATAAATACTGGCCGGCAGATCTTCACTTGATTGGCAAGGATATCCTGAGATTCCATACCATTTACTGGCCTATCATGCTGATGGCACTCGGACTTCCGCTTCCAAAGCAGGTATTCGGTCATCCTTGGCTCCTCCAGAGTGATGGCAAGATGAGTAAGTCGAAGGGCAACGTAATGTACGCTGACGATATGGTCAATATATTTGGCGTGGATGCTGTCAGATTCTTTGTTCTTCACGAGATGCCATTTGAGAATGATGGAGTTATCTCATGGGAGCTCATGGTTGAGAGACTCAACTCAGAGCTTGCAAATACACTTGGAAATCTGGTCAATAGAACCATATCGATGTCAAACAAGTATTTCGGTGGCATTGTGACAAATACCAACGTCACAGAGCCTGTCGATGAGGATCTTAAGAAGGTCGTTATGGACTGCAGATACAAGGTTGCAGAGTGCATGGATAAGCTCAAGGTTGCAGATGCGATCACAGAGATATTTGCACTGTTCAAGAGATGCAACAAGTACATAGATGAGACAATGCCTTGGGCACTCGCAAAGGAGGAGGACAAGAAGGACAGACTGAACACAGTTCTGTACAACCTTGTCGAGAGCATCGTTATAGGTGCAACACTCCTTGAGCCATATATGCCTGAGACAACTGAGAAGATCATGGCACAGCTCAATACCGAGAAGAGAAAGGTCACAGAGCTTGGAAAGTTTGGTCTGTACAAGTCAGGAACAAAGGTAACAGAGCAGCCTGAGATCCTATTCGCACGTCTTGACGTGAAGGAAGTTATGGCTAAGGTTGCCGAGTTCGCTCCAGTGGAGAAGGAGTCCATGTACGAGCAGGCCAAGAAGCAGAAGGAAGAGAAGGAGAATTCTGCTGAGACCAAGAAGATCAAGATAGCTGAGGCGAAGGTCCAGGCACTCAAGGCCAATCCTGATGTAGTTGACAAGCAGGAGATAAGCATTGAGGAGTTCCAGAAGATGCAGCTCATGATCGGCGAGATTGTTGCATGTGAGGAGGTTCCTAATTCAAGAAAGCTTCTCTGCTCACAGGTAAGCTTTGGCAAGAACAATGTGAAGCAGATTGTGTCCGGAATCAAGGGTACATATTCCGCTGAGGATATGGTTGGCAAGAAGGTTGTGGCTATAGTAAACCTCAAGCCATGCAAGCTTGCCGGAGTCGTATCAGAGGGTATGCTTCTGTGCGCAGAGGATCCTGAGGGTAATCTGTCACTCCTGACCACCGAGAAGGACTTCCCAGGTGGATGCTTTATAAGCTAAGATATAAAATAGTGGATATAATGAGGGAAGCATCACAGGCTGGGCACACGGCCGGGATCCGTGGTGTTTCCCTGTTTTTATTTATAAAGCTGAAGTAAATTTTATGTTACAAAGATTATACGCAGAGGCCTTTCTGCATTGATTTATTAGATGTTTCATGATAGAATTTTGCTAGGTGCACGGACAGGAGGAGTGTGCCTTTGGAAAGATTTAGAAATCTTAGCGCCATGACCCCTGGGCTTTGGCTTTCAGGGATAACGAGGTTGAAGGTTATCGAATATTCGGCGGATGCCTTCACGCAGAGTCTGGATGCGCACATGATATCCAAATATGGGGGTAACTCCAAAACAAAGAATCATGACTAGACACCCATAGCTGTTATGTATGGTGGCTTCACCTTTTTTAAGTGCGCCATATTATAATATTATCAGTATACAGCGTGGTTATAAGCCGAAAGGAGATTAATTTAATATGTGTGGAATCATAGGATATGTAGGAAAGAAACCAGCCAAGGACATTCTTATTGACGGACTGGCAAAGCTCGAGTACAGGGGATATGACAGTGCGGGAATAGCACTGCTTAATGATGATGATACACTGACGATCAAGAAGAAAGCCGGCAGAGTGGAAGACCTCAGGGAGATGTGCAGCGACGACAGTCCTGTGTACAGATCAACCTGTGGAATAGGCCATACGAGATGGGCTACTCACGGCGGAGTTACGGATGTGAATGCACATCCACATAGGTGCGGAGATGTGGCACTTATACATAATGGAATTATAGAGAACTATAACGACATTGTGAGAGAATACGGACTGGCCGACAGGCTGGTATCTGAGACGGACACAGAGGTAGTAGCAGCACTTCTGGACACACTGTACGATGGCAATCCCATCGAGACTATCAGAAAGGCTGTTAAGGCTATAGCCGGTTCATTTGCACTCTGCATTATGTTTGCAGACAGACCGGGCAAGATATACGCAGTGAGAAATGTAAGTCCGATGATCGCTTCATACACAGATGAGGGATCGATCATTGCATCAGACCTCACAGCGATAATATCATTTTCAAAGGAATACTTTGTTGTGCCGGAGTATCATATACTGACACTCTCAAGCACAGGCATCAAAGTAGAAGACATGAAGGGGAACATGGTAGAGCCGGAGATGCTCAAGATAACATGGGACATAACGGCAGCTCAGAAGGGTGGATATCCGCACTTTATGCTGAAGGAGATCTATGAGCAGCCAGAGGCACTGAGAAACACGATAACTCCTCGTATAGTGAATGAGCTTCCTGATTTCACTGAGGACGGCATCGATGATGAGGTGTTTAAGAATCTTGAGAACATCACAGTGGTTGCATGCGGAACAGCTATGCACGCCGGAATAGTCGGCAAGGCCATGATTGAGAAGGAGTTAAAGATTCCTGTTAATGTTGAGATAGCATCAGAATTCAGATACAAGGAACCACTCATAAATGAAAAGACTCTCGTAATAGTTACATCACAGTCAGGAGAGACTATTGACACACTCGAGGCACTCAGACTTGCCAAGAGATGTGGATCAAAGGTTCTGTCCATAGTCAATGTAAAGGGATCGACCATCGCCAGAGAGAGCGATTACGTCCTTTATACACATGCCGGTCCTGAGATCGCAGTTGCAAGTACCAAGGCATATTCGGTACAGATGGCTGCAATGTATCTCATTGGATGCAGACTTGGCTATGTCAAGGGTATATACTCTGAGGACAGGGCAAAGGCATTCATCAGACAGCTTCAGGGCGTTATCCCGGTGATAGAGGAGACACTCAAGCAGGCAGATGAAGTAAAGACAGTTGCAAACTATATAAAGATGGCTCCGGATGCATTCTTCATAGGAAGAGGACTGGATTATACACTGTCACTGGAAGGTGCACTGAAGCTGAAAGAGATTTCTTATGTTCACGCTGAGGCTTATGCGGCAGGGGAGTTAAAACATGGAACGATAGCACTCATAACTGAGAACGTTCCGGTCATAGCTTTGGCTACACAGGAATCTGTATACGGAAAGATGATTTCCAATATACGCGAGGTTAAGGCAAGAGGCGCATACGTCATTCTTGTCAGCATGGATGAAGAGTACAATGATAAAGATGTATGTGACAAACACATATCCATACCAAAGCAGGATGGATTGTTCACGGTATTTTCGGCTGCTGTCATCCTGCAGCTTATAGCGTATTACACGTCCGATGCAAAGGGGTTGGACGTAGATAAGCCACGTAATCTGGCAAAGTCAGTTACAGTAGAATAATTGACTCCGGGACTTACATGGATATCGTGCGATAAATATCGGAGGGTTTTATATGAGTGATAAGATGTATTTGTGTGATGAGTACAAATTGTACTTTAAGATTGAAGACGATGTAGAGGTTCTTCACAATGAGGTAGAGCTGTACAATGCTCAGTTTGTGGGCAATAATGCGTTCTGCCATGAGGAATATATAGATGGTCAGAGAGCTCTGACATATTCTATTCCAGCCATGACTACCATGAATCAGTTCCTTGAGAAGAAGATACACAAGGATGAGCTGGTTGATCTGATATTCAGTATTGCAGATCAGCTCATGTATCTCAAGGCGAATGATCTGTCCATTGGAAAGGTTATACTGAATAAGGGATATATGTATATAGACTTCCAGAATATGGCTGTTCAGCTCATATTCCTGCCTATAGATAAGCCTATGGACAGATGTAATATGGAGAAGTTTATAAGGGATCTTATGGGCAATATGAAGTTTGCGAATAAGAAGGCATCCGATGCCGGATATGAGCTTATCAAATACTTTGATCACAATCCTACATTTTATCTGTCAGAATTTTATAAGTTTATAACAGACCTGAAGAATGACAATATAGCACATCCTGAGGATGAGCAGGAGCTTATGAAGTCAGCGGGAGTCAGCCCGGTCAATGTGGCTAAGGTAGAGGTTCCTGAGACTCCTCATGTTACAACTTCTTCATTCAAGCTTGCAAAGGAAGTTAAGGATTTCTCATCAAATGATATTGGATTTGATGACAACGATGACGGTTCGACAACAGTTCTCACAGCCAACAACCGTGGCAAGAGCGGCCCTGTCATCATAAGAACCAGAACAGGTGAGAGGATAAGGATTGACAAGCCGATATTCTGTATCGGTAAGTCTACACAGGGAGTTGACTATCAGGTAACTGACAACAATTCAGTCAGCCGCCGCCATGCTTACATTATCAATGTCAACGGCGTGTACTATCTGAGAGATAACAAGTCGACCAACCACACTTACCTTGGTGGCAAGATCATAAGCAGCGGAACGGATATGATGCTCATAGATGGTATCAGATTCAAGCTTGCGAACGAGGAGTTCACCTTCAAGGAGAAATAAAATAGTATATTATACTGGATAAGGAGACTTGTTTATTATTATAATGAGTCTCCTTATTTTATAATAAATCCCCTGCATAGGCGCGCCGGAGTACATGTGGGTAAAGGGGTAATATAAATAGAATGTGAAAAAAGGGGGAGTATCAAAGATTATGAAAAGAAAAGGAAGCTTATCGGGAAGGACACTGTGTAAAAAAGCAGCAACAGTGGTAATGTGTGCAGTGCTGATGCTGACGGCAGGTATTCAGACGACAGGTATTCAGACTGTTAAGGCCAGTACCCTTGACCAGCAGATAGAAGAGGCTCAGAGTGGGTTGGAACAGGTGAAGAAAGATCAGAGTGAAGTGATGACCGTATATGATCAGGGCTCTATAGGTTTTGTAGACTGGATGCTTGCGAAAAGCAACCTGACAACAAAACAGAAATATGATCTGAATCGGGCCAAGACTGTCCTGCAGGAGGCATGTGAGGAAGATTTCTCCAAGTGGGCGGGAGGAAATAATACAGGTCTTCCGGAATCGAGAAATAACAAGGTTGTTGTTACCGGAGATAAGAAAGACGCCATATCGCTTGAAAACACAAAGGCGACATTTGCGGTATTGAATAAAATTAATTCGTTAAGGGACACAGACGAAAACTATGTCGGGGCAATGAAGAGGAATGCGGCTAAGACTAATTTCTATTTTATGGCGGTGGCACAGTCAGGCGCGGACAGAGGTGCAGGACTCACAAATCATTCACTTCTTCAGGTGTCATGTGAGAATCTGGCGTTTGGATATACTGATCCGGCGGCAGGATGGAACAGTGAGAAGGCATCTTTTAACAAGATAAGGGATGAGCTGGGATATTCATCCATAACTTCGCAGAGTCAGCTTACAGCTGTTGAACAAAAGGCGGATTCGGAGGGAGTCACGGTTGGACATTATACCAATATGTTCTGGGCAGCAGATCAGGTGATGGGAGTCGGATTCACACTCTATGGCAGGTATGGCAATACTTCATGCTTCAATGCAAGCAAGCTTTCAAACTATACTAGCAAATATGAGGTGTACACAATAGCTGAATTTGAGAAGCTGTTTGATGAATATTATGAGACTGTAGATCCGGAGAAGTGGCAGAAAAAGGTGGATGCAGCGCAGGCCAAGCTGGATAAGCTGCTTGGACAGCGGTATGATGCATGCACGGAGCATGTGTATGGTGAAGGTGTGAAAAAAGAGGCCACATGTACAGAGACAGGTGGAACAGTATACACATGCGCTAAATGTGGCTACAAAAAGATAGAGGATGAGGTTCCGGCTCTTGGGCATAGCTTTACAGATGGCGTATGTACGAGATGTAAAGTAACAGGACCAAAGACGATGTACGTGTACTGGAGATTATCGGAAACTGCTTCATCAGCCACATATGATCAGGAGTTCGAAGTAGGAAAGGATATAGAGACATACATATCTTTCTCGACGGCATCAGATAGCAAATCCGATGACAAATTCGTGTTTGATATAGCAGACCCGTCTATTATTTCGTATACCCCTTCGTCTAACTATGCTGGAACATTCCATATGAATAAGATAGGTGAGACGACGGTTACTGTATATCCGGTCGTGAATCCGGATATGAAGAGGGTAATCACTGTGTCGGTAACAGATGTGGGTGGTCATGACTATGTAATAAGTCAGGCAGAACCGGGATCTGGAGAGACAGAAAAAATTTGTTCAAAGTGCGGGACGACAAAAACGGTGACAATCCCGACGGCGATAACACGTACTGTATGGTGGAGTGATAGTAATGGATATTACAAGCCTGCTGATGTGGAAGTAGGTGATGAGATCAATCTGGAAGTAGATTATGCACCAACGAAGGTCGACAACTCTGAGTTTATAGTTACATCATCGGATGAAGGTATTGTAAAAGTGAGTGATCCGGAATCTTCTTATAGAAGATATGATGCTAAGCTTACGGCGGTCGGAACAGGTGATGTAACCATAAGAATAGTTCATAAATATGACAGCTCAATTTGTCAGGAATACACGTTCAATGTGGCAGATCAGGGGGGACATGAGTATGTCATATCAGAGGCAGATGAGGGTAAAAGCCAGACAGTAGAGACGTGTTCAAAGTGCGGATATGAGAAGATCGTGTCACTTCCTACCAGTATCAGATATGTGTATTGGCAGGAGAAGGACAGCGATAACAGGACTACTTCACCAAGTGAGTATGAAATTGGAGCGGAACTGAGTATAAATATAATGGATTGGCCAACGAGAGCGGACATACATGAGTATGCGGTTACATCGTCGGATGAGACTGTTGTAAAGGTGAATGAAGTGTCTAGGACTGCGGCATCACTTTCGGCAATCGGCAACGGCGTTGTAACGATTACGGTTGCCAGTAAATATAATCCGTGGGTGAAGGCTGAGTATGAACTTGATATAACAGAGATAGGCGGACATTCATACACTGCGGAAATAGTAAATGATGAAACTCTTGCACAGGCTGCGACCTGTACAACTGCTGCGAAATATTATTATTCCTGTGATAACTGTGGAAGAGTGAATCGCAAAAAGACATTTAAACACGGGGATAGCCTGGGACATGATTACGCCCCAAAGTATGAGTGGTCAGCAAATGGCAACACTTGCAAGCTGGTTCTCACCTGTACCAGAGATTCGAGTCATGTGATCAGTGAACCGATGACTGTAACAAGCAAGATAACGCAGGCATCCTGCGAGAACGATGGTGCAAAGG
>NZ_JBEHVV010000052.1:0-20353 GCF_040227395.1 Coprococcus sp. RTP21428st1_C9_RTP21428_210409 | reverse complement strand
GCTTCTGGTCATGCAGGATATCCACTCTGAAATAGCATTTCCTATCTTCTATAAGGACCAGCTCAAAGGCTTTATCGGTGTGGACAATCCCCACATAGATAGTTCGGAATCCTTTATAAGTCTGCTTGGGGTTGTGGGCGGTCATCTCGGAAATGTAAGGGAGACTCTCAGAATGACCGAGCTTCTTGAGCAGCGCAATAATTCTCTCGAAAAGAGCCTGTCGGATCTGAACCGCGAAAGGACGTTCATGTCTGTTCTGTGCACGGACTACATATCCGTCTACTGCGTGGATCTTCAGAATGATTCTCTCGAGCCTTTAAAGCTTGACCCAGCGGCAAATGCTGCCCACATACACGACATCAAAGCTGGGAAAACATTCTGCTACTCAGAGCTGATCGGACAGTATTACGAAAAATATGTCATCAAAGAATCTGCCCCGGACTTCACAGAAATCCTCAGCGCAGAGCATATACAGAATCATCTTGCCGCTCACCCTAAGCTTTCTTACAGATACCGGGTGACTCCGAACGCAGCGGGCCAGGAAAACTTTGAGGCTGAGATATTCCCTTTTTCAGCGGCTTCATCTTCAAGGGTGCTGATTGGCTTCAAGCAGATAGACGAGCTTGTGAGCTTTGAACAAAATTCGAGGAGGCAGCTCCAGGAGGCACTTGACGAGGCTAACCTGAACAATGAGATCATATCTGCCATAAGCAAGATCTACTTCTCAATATACAGGATAGATCTTACACAGGACATGTACGAGGAGGTGTCCAGCGATAACAAGGTACACAGACTTACAGGCCGCATGGGAAGAGCTTCCTCCAAGATGAAGGAGCTGTGTCACCGCTTCGTCGTTCCCGAATATCAGGACAAGATACTTGATTTCTTTGATCTGTCGACCATCGCAGAGCGTCTCCACACAGACGAGACCATAGCCATGGATTATCTTGCCAACGACGGCAACTGGCACTCGGCAAGATTTATTGTGAAGAAGCGAGATGCTCTTGGCAACGTGACCAACATACTGTATGTAACAAGGCTTATCAGCGAACAAAAGAGACGTGAACAGAGCTGGATGCTCCTGGCAGAGGAGGCCAACAAGGCAAACGAGGCAAAGTCCGAGTTTCTGTCCAAGATGGCTCACGACATAAGAACACCTCTGAATGCCGTAATGGGATTTGCCGACATAGCAAAGCGATCACTAGGCGATCCAAGCAAGATAGACGACTGTCTGGGCAAGCTCAGGACGTCCGGGGCTTATATAGAACAGCTCGTCAGCAACATCCTTGACATAACGAATCTGGAAAACGGCAGACAGCAGCTTAAGCCTTGTGAAACATCTGTATCCGAGCTGTGTCATACTCTGAACATGGTTTTCGATCAGGCTCTCATGAACGACGGACTCAATATAACCTTCAACTGTCACGATATATATCACGACTACATCCTGGCCGATGGACTCAAGCTGAAACAGATCTACTCTAACCTGCTGTCTAACTCCATCAAGTTCACACCTGGTCATGGCGACGTTGGGTTTGACTTATATGAGGAGAATATACCGGGCTCCGATAAAATACGTCTCGTCGCCAGAATAAGCGACACGGGAATTGGAATAAAGCCTGAATATCAGGCGAGCATGTTCAACAAATTCTCCCGCGAGACAGACACCAGGATCAGCAAAGTGCGCGGAAGCGGTCTGGGGCTCGCCATAGTAAAGGAGCTTGTGGATCTGATGCAGGGTACCATCACAGTACAGAGCAATCCGGGTGGTGGAACTATCATCGAGGTAAGCATCGACGTCCCTTATATCATAAAGGATGATCTGTGGTCCGGACAATCCGGTGATAGCAGCGACGCAGAATCCCTGTGTGTAGGAATGCACCTTCTGGTGGCAGAGGATAACGAACTCAACTATGAGGTTGTGTCTGAACTTCTGGGTATGAATGGTATTTCCTGTGAGCGCGCTGAGGATGGATCCGTGTGCGTTGACATGTTCTCCACATCTGCTGCCGGAACCTACGACGGCATCCTTATGGATCTTCAGATGCCTGTGATGGATGGAATCTCGGCGTCCTACGCCATAAGAAAGCTCGAGCATCCGGATGCACAGAACATTCCTATCATCGCCATCACCGCCAACACATTTGCTAAAGATCTCGAAAGATGCCGTCTGGCGGGCATGAACGAACACCTGTCAAAGCCGCTGAACATAAGGCAGCTTATAAGCATCCTCTCAAAATTCAAGAAATAAAAAAGTCAAGAAATAAAAAAGTCCCTGTATGATATTTCAATCATACAGGGGCTTTGCCGTTATTACTTATTCATGATCGCATCTATAGACTTAATGCATGCACTCCTGAGACCTGACTCCTCAAGAGATGCCACACCGCAGATGGTTGTTCCCGCAGGGGAACATACATTGTCCTTCAACACGCCGGGATGCTCCCCTGTCTCTAGCTGAAGTTTTGCTGAACCAAGTATCATCTGTGATATGAGTCTGTACGCAGTCTGTCTAGGCACACCATACTTAACCGCTGCATCCGCATATCCCTCTATGAACAGATCCACAAATGCAGGACCACAGCCGGTCACTGCGCCTCCTATTCCCATGAGATTCGATGGAAGCTCCTCCACGATTCCCACGGCTGCGAACAGCTCTTTTATCTGTGCTCTTTCTTCCTCCTCAAGGGAATTCTGTGCCTCAAAGAGCATAACTCCCTCATATACCATTGCCGGAGTATTCGGCATCACAAACTGCACCCTCACCGAACTGTCAAAATACTCACTGTACTTCTTAAAATCCCAGCCAGCTGCCACCGACACAAGAGCCTTGCCGTGAAGTCTCTCTCCTATCTCAACGAGAACGTCATTGATCTGATAAGGCTTGCATGCCATGATGACCGTATCCACGGCATCCACCAGCTCTGCAAGTGTCTTACACGGGGTAAATCCATACTTCTCTGAGTTCTTCACCAGCTTGTCATAGTGTGGTGCATATGCATATACACTCTCAGCCGCTATCTTTCCTGAATTCACAAATCCTGCGCATAATGCCTGTGCCATATTACCCATGCCTATGAAACCTAATCTCTCCATGATACATCCTCCTTCTTTCAAGCCTTTATATATTTTGTCTTTTATATCGGTCTTACTCAGCCATCCGGCGAAGCTTCTTTGCACGCTTCTCCTGATAGAGAAGTCTGTCGGCAGTTGCAAGCGCCTGGAACACGTCCACATCCTTGCCATTATCTATGGTGCAGAACATGAACAATCCTCTGATACCTTCAGAAGCAGTCTCCATATATCTGTTGACCATCTCCGGGCATCTGTCTGCAAATCCTCCGATTATGCCCTAGTGCAGCAGACTGCTTATAGTAGCCGCCACATCTTTATCTCCTATGAGAGATATGTTATTTATACAGATAAAATCATTGACCTTTTTGCTCTTCACAAAGTCAAGGATGTTTACCTGTGAATATCTGTAATCTATGATATATATTTTGGAGTAGTGATCCACAAGAAATGGAATAAATGCATTTCCGTAGGACTCCTTCATTACTACACACGATGAACCGTCTGTCACATTCGGGTTCTCTATCACTGCCATCGGCGTGTCACCGCCCACAAATGTAGAATACATGGTTCCCTTATCCCATCCATTCACATCCATTATGACATTCCACTTCTGCTCCGAGCCATCCTCGTTCCAGTAGGTCATGTCATTTGTTCCTATCGGTTCGTAGGCGTATATAGTATCAGGATTATTCTTCATGTCAGAGTTCTGCAGGGTGCTGTAGAAGCTTCCGAGGAATCCCTTGAAGGTATCCGTCTTCCTCTTGTCACGTGGAATGGCCGTTATGCCCTTCGTCTTGCAGAAATCCTCATACGCATAGTACGCGCCATCCGCGGTCCAGTGGTGATCTGTCCTGAAGAATATATATTCATCCTTATGCGCCTTTAACGTGTCAAATATATCGACCGTCTTCACGCCATTCATCATGCCATAGTAATACTCTATCGCCTGTTTCTGATCGGAACCGCCAAGCTTATCCAGCTCGTCATCCGATAGCAGGGCACCTGAATTGTTCGGCACAAGAATATCGTACACATTTGTCTGGCCCGAGAGCTGTGCCGCTGCATTGTTGATAGCATCTATATATTCTGTTGCGGAGTCCTGAACGAAATAGTACAGGCTGTACGCAGAACCATCCTTCACATACAGGTTGTCCTGAAGCTGCTTCTGGAACGCCTTGTCCATAGCCTTTGAATCTGGTGGATCGACCGTCTGGACCGAACCGCTCTCAGTTGTCGCATCCTGCTTGTTCTTCGATGTCAGACTCGCAGGAAGTCCTATCTCAGGATCCTCTGTCGTAACCTCCGTGGTACTCTCAGTTGTCGCCTTGCCTGCATCATCAGGAGTGGCGGTCACCGCACTCTTGTCCACATCAGGTATCTCATCGCCCTTGGCATTTCCTCCAACCACCTGCGTTCCGAGCTGTATTCCGTACAGCTTCTTAAGGCTCTGGTCAGCCGACACAAGCTTATCCCTCATAGGGTATGTGTCAGAATACCACAGTGACACGTCCTCGAAGTATGATCCGTCGAGGAATGACGTTATAGTGAATGACGGAAACTTTGCAAGCGTCCTCTTCTCCACCGTGGATTTCTTAGGTCTGACAAAAAACAGCAGACCAATAAATGCTCCTATCGCCATGACTGCGGCAAATATAAGAACACCCAGAGTTCTGAATTTCTTTAATTGTTGTCTCTGACTTCTGGTATATCTTCTCTTCATAAAAATCACCCATTAAAACTGGAAATACAGGAAAGGATTATAGCTTGCACCCACAAGCGCCAGCACTGAGATCACGAGCATAAGTACCGGTGTTATCATCTCAGTTACATTGAACACGTTGAATACAAGTGGGTTGACCTTTCCAACTTCTATAGCCCATTTTCTGAGTCTCTTGCCCAGATCCGTACACGCAATACATGCAAATATCAGGAAGAATATGTTCTTCACAAATATTGTTCCAAGTGCCATATTTGCAAATCCCGATGTTCCTATTCCAAACATTCCCGCAAGCACTGTTCCAAGCTCACGAAGGCTCTCAAATCTGAATATGGTCCATCCGAACAGGATAACGAGCAGCGTATATATTCGGGATGCCACAGGGCCGAGTCTTCCGCCCAGATAAAACTTCTCCAGAAGGAGAAAGCCCAGATAATAAATTCCCCAGAATATATAATTCCAGCTTGCTCCGTGCCACATTCCCGTGAGGAACCACACGATAGCCATGTTGCGGATGTACTTCGCTGTGCTGCATCTGTTGCCGCCAAGCGGTATATATACGTAATCCCTGAAGAATGAGCTGAGTGATATATGCCATCTCCTCCAGAAATTATTTACCGATGTAGCCATATATGGGTAGTTAAAGTTCTCATCATAGTGGAAACCTACCATCCTTCCCATTCCGATGGCCATGTCTGAGTATGCTGAGAAATCAAGGTATATCTGAAGCATATACGCTATCATTCCAATCCACATTCCAAGTGTCGTCTGAGCCTTGAGGCTCGCTACTCCCGCCGGGAGCAGGGTATCGGCTATGCTGGCACAGGAATTGGCCAGTATCGCCTTCTTTGCCAGTCCGACTGAAAATCTTCTCAGTCCCATGTATATATCGTTCGCTGTTATCTCCCTGTTGTCTATCTGATCAGCAACGGTCTCATATCTGACGATAGGTCCCGCTATACACTGATGGAACAGACTTGAATACAGAAGGAGCTTCCAGTATTCTCTCTGTGGTCTGACTTCGTTCCTGTACACATCCACCACATATGATATGAGCTGGAATGTATAGAAAGAGATTCCTATTGGGAGAGCTATTCCAGGCACGGTCTTCGGCACGCCGAACACTGCCTTTATGTTGCCGAGGAAAAATCCCAGATACTTGAATATCGCAAGACAGCCAAGCATTATCACAAGGTCACACACAAGATAAAACTTCTCAGATCTCTTGGTATATCCGGCACGTGCCTCATCTATGCGAATGGCAAACAGCCAGCTCACCAGAGTCTCTCCCGCCAGGAGCAGAAGATATCTCGGGCCTCCCCAGGCATAGAACACCAGTGAAAATATCAGCAATACATTATTGCGTTTCTCAGGGCTCACCGCAAAATATGCTATCAGGTTTGCAGTGAGAAAAACAAACAAAAATATTAAACTCGAAAAAACCATAAATATTCTCCCATCATGTCAATCGGCTGTATTATACTTCACAACAGTCAACAACACAATATTAATAATGATTAACTGTACGCTTCGGAATAGGCGCCTACAGATCGACCATCTGCACTTCCCTGTTCTTTGATATTCCGTTCACCATGAAGCTCACTCTACCGTTACCGATCACGATATTTTTCTCCTCTGCACCTATATCAGTTCCCACGCTGTTGATCACCTGTGTGTTGATATCCGAGTTGGAGAATTCCAGTCTGGCGGTGTGGGTACTGTTACCCATGGCGTAGGCATCCTTGCCCTGTGCCACCACCTTGACGTAAGCGTACTGTATGCTGACGTCCGTATCGCCCTCACGGCAGCCTATACCATAACATTCATTTGCCCTGATGTTCATGGTAATATTGATATTCTTCATGGCAACCCTGCAGGACTTTCCATTCATGGTTCCTATGACTGCTGTAGAGATGGATGCCCCGGATATCTTGCCGGATATATTGTCAATAGCTATATCCGCGCTTCCGTTATATGAGCCTATGGATACACTTCTGGCGATTCCATTGTATATCTCCATGTCACAGTTCTCTATGTGAAGAGTGCAGTCGCTGTCCATGCAGCCTATCATCACACCCTCCTGACCTCTCTGATCTATCTCGTATCGTCCGTGTCCAATATATATATTACCGCCAAGGCCGGATCCTATTCCAATGCCCCTCATTCCGGTGGCCGTTATGGACAGCGTTCCATCCTGATTGAAATACAGATCTCCGTGTCTCGACGCAAAATCGTTTCCTATTCCAAAGTATCTGCCACCCGCAAGTGTGATCCTCAGATCTCCATCTCCCGCAAGCTCGAGCTTTGACGACTCGGCTACCTGTATACCGCCTGTGCGCAGCTCATTGTCCCCGGTGAGGACTATCCTGACATCGCAGTTGTCTTCTATCTTTATACAAGGTATGCCCTTCTCTCCTCCAAGGCTTATGCTGTCCACCCTGAGCTCGCCTCTGAAGCCGTCTCCTATGGTTATCAGCATGTTGGACTTGAAGCCCGGTGTACCTGTCATGTTGACGTACCTGTACTGGTCATCTATCTTCTTGAAATCAAGCGCCGTATATTTGTTAAATGCAAGCTGAACCATCGATATCTCGTCTTCATCGGTTATGACATAGGTCTTCTTGCCATACTTTGTGATCTCGTTCTGATTGTACTGGACTATCTCGTTTATGATCCTCTTATCTATCTCGGCAATCGCCTCCGGTGAAGGCTTCGCCGTGTAGTAACCCTGAATGAGATCTGCGCCAAGTCTGATGACCTCCTTGAGTTCAACATCCAGCTCAACGCCCTCCGCCAGAGTGATGATATCATTGTCATGCGCAAATTCTATAATATCCTTAACAAAATGCTGCTTCTGCGGATCCTCATGTATATTTGTCATGAGCATCCTGTCTATCTTCACGTAACGCGGCATATATCTGAGAAGATTGTTGACATTTGAATAACCTGAGCCATAGTCATCTATGGCGGTCTCTATGTTCATCCTGCCGTACTTGTCCTTTATCTGATCCAGTAGCTGGTCGCTCATCTCAGCCTCCTCGGTGAATTCCACGACCACCTGTCCACCAAATTCCCTGAGTTTGCTCTCTATGACAGCGGTGTCCTCCTCCGACAGCCTGCAGCCCGGTATACTGTTAAAGAATATCTTTCTGCCCTCAAGTTCCTCTCGCTTGTCCTCAACGAGTCTCAACACATTGATAAATGTGGCTCTCTCCACATCGCTCAGACGTCCAAGTCTCTCAGCACTCTGTATTATGTCGAGAGGAGACATGTACTGCTCTCCTGCCGATCTCATGAGCACCTCATAGGCATAGATCTGACCTGTGCGGGCATTAACTATAGGCTGGAAATGATATGTGAGCAGATTCCTGTCAAGAATCTCCGTGGCAAGCTTGTCCTTCTCTATATCCTCCTGTGACAGCTCTGCATTTCTCGTGCTCTCAATGTACGCCTTCATCTTGGCATTGTTCTTGTTGCTTATGAGTGCGTTCACATAGTTATCCAGAGCCTCCGCATTCGCAACCATCTGTCTGTCCACCGCATAGCATATCTCCATGACAAAATTGTCGCCATTTGTCCTGTTAAACTCCCTGGTACGGCTCTCCACACTCTTAACTATGGCGTCTGCGTGATCCTCCGCATCTCCCATCACCTGATATGCCACGATGAACTCATCGTTACACATTCTCATACACACGTCTGATTTCTCAAGGGATGCCGAGATCATTCTGGCAAGTGCCTGTATGGCCTCGTCCCCGACCTTTCTGCCGAGACTTGCATTTATCTGTCCCAGTCCCTTTATATCTATAGCCAGCAGCTCAATGCTCCTGCCATGTGCAACGGCATCGTTACACATATCCCTGCACCTCGCCATAAATCCGTTATAATTGTACACTCCGGTCAGATCATCACGGATCTGCGATGCATTGACCTTGTCCAGAAGCTTCTGAAGACTCGCCTGTCTGTAGAACGCCTCCATGCCCTGCATGATCTGCTTGATCCATGTGCTATATGAAATATCGTACGCCCTGCACTCGCTTCCATAGCTCACAACCGCATATCCAAAACATCTGTCGTCGAAATTGAGTGGAGTGAATATGTAAGCCTCAGGTCTGTCCCTATCTGCATCCAGCTCAGGTATCAGTCTGGACACGTCAAAACAGTCATCGAAATCTATCGCACTGTCTCCATCACCGCAGCTTCTGATGACCCTGTATATATTCTTCGTGTATCCGACTCTCAGTGCATTTGACCCCATCATGACCTCAGGAAACTTCCAATATTCATTCAGGCAGAGACTGAAACTGCTCATGTTGCCATCCGTGTGGGCATACTGGAATATGGTATTGTAGAATTCCCTGTAATCTCTCTGGGATAACAGATCCTCCATCATATGGTTATAGTATGAACCATATCTTCCCGGCTGAGCGTTCATATCCCATGCCGTCACGTCTCTCTTTCCCGGCTTCTCCGTACACTGCTCACATCCACAGCTTTTTCCCCAGTGTATAGACGCACTGCTCCTATAGTTCTCCAGAGATCTTCCGTTTATCTCTGCGTCTATCCATTTTGCGGCGTACTCGCCGTCAACCTTTGCAGGTATATCAACCGATGTCAGCGGTATGACTCTGTCATCGTTCGTCTCCGCAGCGTCATATCCCGTTATCGCTATATCCTCAGGGACCCTCACGCCTCTCTGTGCCAGCTCAGCCGCCAGCCCCAGTGCCATGTGATCACTGGCACACACCACAGCCTGTGGAAGTCTGTCTCTGTTCTCTGTTATCTCCATTGCGGTCTGGCGTCCTGAGTCAAACCAGTTATTGCCATAGTAGACCGACGATTCATCCACATCGATACCATGACTCTTCATGCTGTCAAAGAATCCCTGCTTCTTCAGCTCGGAATTGGCAGTATTCTCCCAGCCATCAAGCAGCACTATATCACGGTATCCGTGCTCTTCTATGAGATGATCCATAAGCCCGCATATATTCTTTCTGTGATCAATATTTATGGATTTATATCCTTCTATCTCGTCGCCGACTATCAGTACCGGGCCATCAAACTCATGCTCCACACGCCACCGGAGTCCCTCCTCTGTTCCCGGCGTCCTGATCCTGTCAGTACATATTACCACCGCATCATATTTGTCAAATTCTATCAGGTTGAATATGTTGGCGTCCCCCACTTCTCTGCTAGCTGTATCCTGATACTTCAGATACATTGAGAACACGCACACATCATAATCAAGCTGAAATGCCTTCTCAAAAAACCCCGAGAGGAATCTACCCTGGGTGTACTCATCAGCCTGGGCTGTCAGTACCGCAATCCTCTTCCTTGTCATAACATATACACCCTTTACCCTTTTAATTTTTACCCCCTGGGCATCGTATTCACCAAATAACATGCCCATAATTAGTATAATTCTATCACGTTCTGTCGAAAGTGTATATCTTTTTTATTTTGACGTATCACCCATGCTTCCGGCACGCAAAAAGGACGCATATACGAAAAATCTGTATTCCGGTATGCGTCCCTTTGTATGGCTTTATAATATGCTCTATCTCACGATTAGAACTCTGCCTCAACACACTCAAGTGCTGCTGCGATTACCTTGTCCATATCATAATACTTGTACTGTCCAAGTCTTCCGCCGAATATTACATCCTTGCGTGTCTCTGCAAGCTCCTTGTACTTCTCGTAAAGCGCATTGTTCTTGTCGTTGTTTACAGGGTAGTATGGCTCTACGCCCGGCTTCCACTCTGCTGAATACTCACGGCTGATAACTGTCTTTGGCTGCTTTCCAAACTCAAAGTGCTTGTGCTCAATTATTCTTGTGTATGGAACATCTCTGTGTGTGTAGTTCACAACAGCATTTCCCTGGTAGTTCTCCTCATCGAGTACCTCTGTCTCGAATCTTACTGAACGGTACTCAAGCGGTCCGTACTGGAATCCGAAGAACTCATCGATCATACCTGTGTATACAGTCTTGTCTGCGATGTCAGGATTCTCCTTGATAAAATCGAAGTAATCTGTGTCAGTCTTGACCTCAGCGCCCTCAAGCATCTTCTCAATGATCTGTGTGTATCCGCCCATTGGGATTCCCTGGAAACGGTCATTGAAGTAGTTGTTGTCGTATATGAATCTCAGAGGCAGTCTCTTGATAATGAATGCAGGAAGCTCTGTACATGGTCTTCCCCACTGCTTCTCTGTGTATCCCTTGACAAGCTTCTCATACACATCTGTACCGGCAAGCTTGAGTGCCTGCTCCTCAAGGTTCTTTGGCTCTCCAATGTTCAGATCTGCGATCTGCTTCTCGATGATTGCCTTTGCCTCTGAAGGCTTCTTGATTCCCCACATCTTGCTGAATGTGTTCATGTTGAATGGAAGGTTGTACAGCTCATCCTTGTATGAAGCTACAGGTGAGTTAATGTAGTTGTTGAACTCTGCAAACTGGTTTACATACTCCCAGATCTTCTTGTCAGATGTGTGGAATATATGTGCGCCATACTTGTGAACATTTATACCCTCCACCTGCTCTGTGTAAATGTTGCCGGCAATATGTGGACGCTTGTCTATAACCAGACAGCTCTTGCCTCTCTTGCCTGCCTCGTATGCAAATACTGCGCCGAATAATCCGGCTCCTACTATGAGGTAATCATACTTTGCCATGTTACTTAATCCTCCTTATCTTCCGCCAATCTCTTATCTATAATTGGATATGCTCTATAACCCTCAAACTCCTTAGGTCTGAACAATACTTCCTTAAGCCATGCAAGGGATCTCTCCCTCTCTGACATAAGTATCTTATTAACATTGTCGTAATCCACAGGCTTCAACAGCTCATCATTTCCAAGAATGTCTGCCGCATCCTGAACGTAATGATCTCTCACCTGGAATACATCCACGAGGGATTCAAATCTTGTCATTCCTCTTGCACTGTTTGCAAGTCCGATAAAGTTTGTCTCAAATACAAGTGAGAAGCTTATTCCGTGGCATGAATCAGTGAGAACGAAATCTGCATTTCTGAAATAGTTCAGCCAGTCCTCGACTGTTATGTCGTCGACGATCTTGTCGTCCATATCCATGATCTGACGGTTCTTCACCGGGTCCTTTGGACGTCCGTCCAGAAGAACAACTACCTCAAGGCCGAGCTTCTCTGAAACCTCAACCACTGCGGCTCTCTTCTCCGGAGTTGGATCAAGTATATATGCAAGCATATATTTGCCATCGTGCTTCTTCTTTGCCTTGTCTGCCAGTGAATCGAATACCTTTCTGTCTGCAACAAATACAGGATCGAGAACTCTCACCGCATCTATTCCATACACATCCTTACAGATCTCAACTCCACTGGTCTCTCTAATGGATATTCCATCAAACTGTCTCATGTATTCAGATATCGTCTCCCTGTCCTGTACATTACAGAAATCCCTGTCATGTCCAAATGATGCAGAGAATGCGATCTTCTTCTTATCCGGCTCAACAAAATCGAAATAGAATGAGAAGCCGAAGCCTCTGCTTATACCTCTGTTCCACACCTGATCTGATCCCATGATGAATGTATCGACCTTGGAATTGAGCTCCCTCATATCCTTCAGTGTGTATCTCTTGCTCTCATGGTAATGTGCCTTTGCAAATCTTCTCGCATGGGTGTCAGGCTTGCCGGCTCCGGTCTTGGCTGCAGGCATGTCTATCATGAGCACTGACAGACCAAATGATCTGATGATCTCGTGAAGTGCGTAATAGGTAGCAACACTTCCGTAGTTTGCACCGAACCACACGCCATATATACCTACATCGTACTTGTCCTTTATGGCATAATCGTATGCCTTCTCCATGGATGAGCCATTCTTTATCTGCTCAAAATATCTCTGTCTGGCAGGATGATTCTTGAAGCAGTGGTCAAATGGCTGTCCTGTCTTGAGTACATCATCACAAGGTATCTCCTTGTTCAGGAGCAGCTTGTCTGCTATGGCAGCATATATCTTCTCACCCTGTGGACTGTTGACTGACACAATGGATGTTCCCTTGCCGTCAGTGTAATCTCTGTTGTACTTCTGGATTCCCCAGAAATCTGCAAGTGTTATATCACCTGTTCTCGGAAGCTTCGCATATGCGCAGTGTCCACAGAACTTTCTCGTCGATATACAAGGAAGGAATGCTCTGTAATATGGATCCTGTGTCCTTGTTCTGTGATAAACTGTTCCGTCAGTGTACTTTACAGTCATCTCTGTAGACCAGCCGAAGTAGTCCTTGTCTCTGAATCCAACATCAGCAACCTTGCCCTGATCCTTGCCGTGGTATTTGTTCAGATAATCATCGAACAGCTTTGGCGATGGGCCGCCGTGGCACATCAGATCTATTGTGTAGAGATTTGATATATCCACATTCTTGAGTGTTGCGTAAAGTCCTGCGACCTGACATCCGCATCCGCAGAATACTACCACTCTGCCTTCCTTGAGTATCTTCTTAACGTCCGCATACACCTTCGATGCATCAGCCTGAACATACTTGGATTTTCTGAGCTTGTCCAGATCATCCGGGCTCTCTATGATAAAGTGTTCAACCTTGAAATCGTCTGTGTATCCTGCTCCGCATACAGCTCCACCCTGCTCAAATGCATACTCAGCCAGCAGTGTGAATATTCCACCTGACGAACTCTTTGCCCTTATCTCATCGTCTGCATATGCCGCATAGCATGCAGGCTCGACAGTGTTCTTATACTCAAGATTTATAGATGGACAGATCTTTCTGCACAGACCGCAGTTTGTACATTTGCTGCGATCCACTACAGGAGCAAGAAATCCCTCTGAATCATACTTCATGCTTATAGCATTTACCGGACATACACTGTAGCACGCGCCGCAGCCACAGCAGTAATCAGGATGTATGCATCCGACTGTCTTGTCGCTGTCGCGTCTCACCGCTTTCTTTCTCCACTCTACTCGCTCTTCTTCTCTCTGTCTGGCACTCTCCTGCTTCTCAAACACTTTGATCTCAGGCTCTGCTTTTTCCTTCGTGGTGAATACCTTATTCATCCTGATCTCAGCAGGCTCGACCTTTACAACAGGCTTTTTGCCGTCTCTGAGAGCGTAATCACCGCTCATCGCCCTCTGCGCCGCATTTACTCGCTGGGACGCCTTGAGCTTATCCTTTGGCTTCGAACCGTTCTTCTCTGAGGTGTAATCTCCCCCCAGTGCTCTTCCCGCAGCCGCCAAACGGTTTTTTATACCTTTAATAGTAGCCATACCCTAAAGATACTCCTTCCATATCACTTTATATATGCAGATATTCCTTCCAGAACTTAGTTGTCTTCATCTCGTCAAATGCATTTCTGTAAGCCTGCTCAACTTCCACATGTGTCTTCTTGTATTTAGCCAATACTTTTCTATATCTCTTTATAAGCGCAAAACAACGCTTTCTGTTGATCGTTCTTCTGACTCCTGTTCCACCGTTCTTGTTCACGGCAACGAGAGTCTTCTTCATGTAATTCTTTCCCGGAACAAAGAACCAGTCGTACGCGATGATATACGGTGTTCTTCTGAGCATGAAGTTTGGAAGAAGATGTCCGTTTATCGTGAGCACATACATTACCTTGCGGAACAGATTAAGACTCTCATACTTGTATGGATCTGTAGGAAGATCCCCTGCATAGCCAAGCTCTGCCAGCGGCACAAGCTTCTCGTTCTTAGCATTGTGCTCCTTGAGGCTCTGCTCTCCGTCAAGATGCATGATATACTCTGGTCCCTTGAGGTAATCCTCAATGGAATCTATGAGCAGCTCAGCATTGTTGTATGCAAATCTGGTTATATCCTTCCAGAACATTCCCTTTACTCTCGCAAGGAAATCCACATCCTGGCATATTCCGCTTGCCGCCTGGATAACAAAACTGTTTCTGTGAACCTGATAAAGCTCCATGGCGGCGTTGAATTTGCCTGCAAATCCCACATGCCATATACAGATACCATTAAGTGCTATAAATCCCGGCTTATTTCTCAGTGAGAACTCTACATCGTCACCTCTGACAAATACCGGAAGTGGTAAGCCTCTGTCCTCAATGTGCTCCACAGGTATACAGCAGTACCACCAGCCTGCATATGCATCATCGACATTGAAACTGTAGTTCTCATTTGCAACTATGTTCTTGAGAAGCCTCATATCCATAGCTGACTTGACCGGACCGTATGATCCGTCTGCCTTGTGGACAAATCCCACGTCCTCATACTGCTTCTGGCGTATGTCGTAATCGAACATGGCTCCACTCAGGAAGCACTTCTTGTACTCGTCTTTGAGGAGTCTGAGCAGATAATATGTTCTGAACAAACTCTCTGGCATGACCATAACGTCATCATCCATGAGGAGTACATGTGTAGGCTTCTTTGGAAGCTCCAGTGCCTCTATCATTCCACGGGTGAAACCGCCGGCTCCACCTACGTTGTTATTCATATAAACCTTGAGATCCTCACTGTCGAGCTCTGATGGATCGAGTTCTCTGTCATTGTCAATGACGTGTACGAACATGTGTCCCTTGAGGTCGCTTCCATCATAGAGTACATTTGACTTGATGAGGTCTATATTACGCTTGATATATTCCTGCTTCTTGAATGTTGTTGTGACAAGAGAGATATTTACATCTCTTATTCTGTCCTCCTCGATGTCAGCAGAATAGTATCCGCTATATATCTCTGTATCTTCCAGGGTATCCATATAGAAACCTACAAGAGCCTTATCTGTCTCTGGTATGTTCACAACCACCTCTGAAACCTCATCACTCTCAACTACCTGTGATACAAGTGGATTGTAGGTAACCGCAACGGATGCTGAATATATTGCATATACGGATATTGTAGCTTTTCCCTTCATTGTGAGGTGGAGCTTGAAGTTCTTTACCCCTGTATACTCTGACCAGCGTTTTACCTGAATGCAGTTGTAATAGCTCATGAAATTAACCTTTGTGAGCTTCTCAACAACATGACATTTCTTCTCTGAGTCGTATATAAATGGTGATTCCTCTCCCTTTCCAATGGCGCTGAATTCAGGATACTCTATCAAGTTCACATCCAGATTCATCTGCAGCATCACATTCTGCAACTTCACATTCTGTAACATTATCCAATCCTCCTGTGTTGTATATCAAACATCTTGCCTGATTTCTTGTTATTTCTTGTCCTTGCTCTGGGCCTTTGCCGGTGCAGGTGCATCCATCTCGGCCTTGAATGCATCGCATACCGTATCGGCATCTCCCACCATAACTACATTTCCATGATCCAGCCACATAGCCTTGTTACACTGCTTCTTGACAGCAGCTATGTTGTGGGATACATACAGCAGGGTCGTTCCATCCTCCAGCATGGCAGTCATCTTGGCCGCACACTTCTTCTTGAATCGCATATCACCTACAGCAAGTATCTCATCCGCAATGAGAATATCCGGCTCAACCGCCGTCGCTATGGAAAATGCAAGTCTGGTCTTCATACCTGAAGAAAAGTTCTTGACCGGAGAGTCAAGGAAATCCTGCAACTCTGAAAACTCAACTATATCGTCAAACTTTGACTCTATAAATGCCTTTGAATATCCCAGCAGAGTTCCGTTGAGAAATATATTCTCACGGGCCGTGAGCTGTGGATCGATTCCGGCTCCAAGCTCTATGAGGGCTGCCACAGTTCCCGATACCTTAACAGTACCGCTGGCAGGCTTCAATATTCTGCTGACTACCTTGAGCAGGGTGGATTTTCCGGCACCATTGGTTCCAAGGAAGCCCCACGCCTCGCCCTTCTTTATATCAAGATTGATGTCCTTTAACGCTATGAACTCCTGGAACATCAACTGTTTTGTCACAAGTCTTATAAAATACTCTTTCAGATTGTCCACCTTCAGATTGTTCTTGTTGAATCTTATGGTCACATCCTTGAGCTCTATAATGGTCTCACCCTTTGCCACAGTTGTTGTACGCTGTGCATTTGAGGTGAAAATCTTCTTATCATCAAGTTCGTTCTTTTTCTCTTCTACGTTAGCCAACTGCCACACCTCCTAAATATACAGAATGAACTTGTCCTGATTCTTCTTGAAACACAGCACTCCCAGTCCAAAGAAAAAGAATGCATAGAGGAATCCGAGACCGA
The DNA here is from genome assembly GCF_040227395.1 of Coprococcus sp. RTP21428st1_C9_RTP21428_210409. NCBI lineage: Bacteria > Bacillati > Bacillota > Clostridia > Lachnospirales > Lachnospiraceae > Coprococcus > Coprococcus sp. RTP21428st1_C9_RTP21428_210409. The sequence goes on along the minus strand of NZ_JBEHVV010000052.1, from coordinate 3,442 downwards.
TAGTAGTGAGATCAGGCATCACTCCCTGATGCGCTATGCATCTAAACTGCTTGATATATACATACAGTGGGTTGAAGTAATTCACAAGTAACTTCAACCAGTCTGGCAGCATATCTATAGGATAGAATATCGCTGAACAGTACATCCACGCTGTGGTGACCGCATTCCATATATATCTTGTATCTCTGAAGAATACATGGAGCTGTGCAAGAAAAAAGCCCAATCCGCAGGCAAATATATAGGCCTGAAGGAATATGAATGGGAACAACAGCATCGTCCAGTAAAATGGTGAACGTGTGAATATGATAACGATAAGAAACGCTCCCAGTGAAAACAGGCAGTCAACAAGTGAGCTTGTGATCTTTGCCAGCGGGAACATAAACTTTGACACATACGTTTTCTTAAGCAGTGACGAATTATCTGTTATACTTCCAAGTGCCTTACCACATGCACCTATTACAAATTCGTACAGTATACGTCCTGCAAAAAGGTACACAGGGAAGTGTGGTATCGATCTGTTGAACATCTTGGAGAATACGATAACCATTACGATCATGATGAGCAATGGGTTCAGGATACTCCACACATATCCAAGAAAACTTCTTCTATACTTTAACTTTATATCTCTTGAAACAAGCTGATTTAAAAGATCTTTATAATTAAAAACTTCTAAAAAGCTTCCGCTTTTTACTTTCATTTTTCGTTAATCCTCCATAGTAAATCTATTCAAAACTCTTATTGTGCCTTACCTTGTTGTAAAGCTTTGAATTAAGCATTTTGTTGTAGCCTTCCAGACCCACATGCGCAGCATTCAGAAGCTTAAGTATCTTATAATGCTTCAATGTCATATCAACGACGTGTCTGTCTCTCTTGACTATATAACTCATAAGCTGATCTACCCGTGCAACACCTCTCTTTCTGTCGGAATCGCATAGCATGGAAGTTACCATGAAGCTCAGCAGAAGAAGATGTATCTTCTTGTCGCAGTATTCAAGAGCCCACTGCTCCGAGATGTCCTCTCTGTTCTTGAGCATCTTTACTATGACCATCTTGGTATGGTCGATTCTCTTGAACTGATTCTGCGCGGATACGCTCTGGGACACATCCCCGATCCTGTACTCGTACACGAACATATCGAGTGGCAGTATGGTTTTTGCCAAGCAGCATGGATATGTCGCATATTCGTGATCCTCGTAGAATACTTTTTCTGCAAGTCTGACTCCATTCTCACGGTAAAACTGTGTTCTATATGTTATTCCATGGAATGTGAGGCTTCTGTCAAATTTTTTCCAGTCTGACATGACCTCTTCCATAGTATATTCTCTGTCGAATTCATCAGGGAAACATCTCCAGTTCTTTATCTCCCCTGTTGTTATATTGATGGTGTGGTGACATGTCAGAACAACATCCGCACTGGCATTCTCGAGCTTTCCTATAAACTCAGGAATACTCTCTGTGAGAAACCAGTCGTCGGCGTCAAGCACCTTCATGTATCTGCCCCTGGCCTTCTCAGCTCCGGCATTTATCGCTGAGCCATGTCCTCCGTTCTCCTTATTAATAAGTGAATAGCTGTCAGGATACTTCTCAATGTACTCCTCACATATACTCTCACTGCCGTCTGTCGAGCCATCGTTTACCACTATCACGTCTATTTTGTCCATAAGCTCCGGAACAACAAGTGATCCAAGACATTTGTCAAGATATGGCTTGCTGTTGTAAGACGGAATTATCACACTTAATATTTTTTCACTCATTTCTTCTTCCCTAACCTGTTCTCATGTATTCCCTTCATAATAAGTCTGAAGGCCTTAAACCATGATATATCACTGTCAAACTGATGTCTCTTCCTTATGCTGTAATACGCTGCGTACAATACCGCCGGTACATAACCCATGATGTATCTTGTCGTATTACCTCTGTTTATGAAAAATTCTTCGTTATACCCCTTAAACCATGTTGACTTTGTCTGCGCAACATCCGCTATGACAAATGGTACATAATATATTGCAAGTCCGTTCTTCCTGCAATCCGTGAGGAATCTGAATTCCTCTTCAGCTCCGTTGCCCGAGCCCGCACCCATGTGCTCATCAAAATATACATTATTATTGACTATGCTCTCTCTCTTGAATGATATCTGCCAGGATGCCACATGCATGAGATCCAGATATCCAAGCTTCTTAGGCATGTCGCCCCAATGGGCAGGTCTGTTGCCTATGTTGAATATGATGACATCCGCCTCTGGCAGATCTCTGTACGCAGTCAGTATCCCTTCTTCGTAATTCCTGCTGAACACCTCATCGTCATCACACAGCAGACACACATCCGCCTCGGAATGCTTTATAGCATAGTTCCTGCTCTTGGTAAGACCCTTGTCATTCACCGAAAAAATTCTTGTCTTATGTCCGTTCCTGTCATATTCATTGTACCCATCATATCCACACTGGTTGACTATGATCGTGTCGGACTCTATATGGGATTTCGTTATGATATCCTCATCCTGAAGGTTCATACACGAAAGCAGTATTTCTAGTCTCATATGTCAAACACCCATTTCTATCTGATAAAGCCCTAAAAAAGGGCATAATTAACAAAGACCGCAGAAAGCGTAGTTTACTTACTTATACAACGTCTCTTTTAAAAAGTCAATACATAGAAAAGAGCACCGGCAAATCTACATCTGATTATATATAGTATTTGTCGGTGCTCTGCCGCTTTATGTTATTTATATTTTGGAATTAGTCATTATATCCATTTGGATTCATCGACTGCCACTTCCATGAATCAGCACACATCTCGTCGATTCCGTACTGAGCCTCCCAGCCAAGCTCCTTCTTGGCAAGTGAAGCGTCTGAGTAGCATGTTGCAATATCTCCAGGACGTCTCTCCTTGATCACATATGGAACGTCATGTCCACAGGCCTTGCTGAACGCCTTGATAACATCAAGGACACTGTAACCATTTCCTGTTCCAAGGTTGTATACCTTAACTCCAGGATTCTCCTTGATCTTGTTGATAGCCTTTACATGTCCAACTGCAAGGTCTACTACATGGATGTAATCTCTCACACCTGTTCCATCCGGTGTGTCGTAATCATTGCCAAATACGCCAACGCTCTGAAGCTTTCCGATTGCAACCTGTGCAACATATGGAAGAAGGTTGTTAGGAATACCCTTTGGATCCTCTCCGATAAGTCCGCTCTTATGAGCTCCGATTGGGTTGAAGTAACGGAGAAGAATTACATTCCACTCTGGATCTGCTGTGTGGAGGTCTGTGAGAATCTGCTCGATCATCCACTTTGTCCAGCCATATGGGTTCGTAGGTGTTCCCTTTGGGCACTCCTCCGTGATAGGGATAAATGCAGGATTGCCGTATACTGTAGCTGATGATGAGAAGATGATGTTCTTGCATCCGTTCTTTCTCATAACCTCGCACAGATTAAGAG
>NZ_JBEHVV010000051.1:0-20988 GCF_040227395.1 Coprococcus sp. RTP21428st1_C9_RTP21428_210409 | reverse complement strand
CACCTAATTGTGTATGCTATACAGGAACACACGACAACGACACCACCCTTGGATGGTATACGCAGGCTTATGAGGCTTCAAAGGATAAGCTCAGAAGATACTACAGCACTGATGCAAGTGATATCTGTTGGGTTATGATAAGAGCATGCTTCTCTTCTGTTGCCAACATGGCCATCGTTCCTATGCAGGACGTGCTAAAGCTCGACTCATGGGCACGTATGAACACGCCAGGCGTTGGAGAGGGCAACTGGGCATGGAGATTCAAAGCCTCAGACCTGGGCAAGCAGTTGTCAGACAGGCTTCTTGAGACATCAAAGCTCTATGGAAGATATACTCCAATACCGGAGAAGAAGGATTCTGAGGAGAAGTAATCATACGACGAGTCAAATCAATGCTGGAACATTTAAAATAGCATAAGGAGAATTATAATATTGAGAACAATATTTGCATATTTATTTGCCTTTCTGGGCATCATCCTGTGTACTCCGTATCACCTGTATCTGTACCTTCTGGCTAAGAAGGATCAGGAAAAGGCGTACCGCCATGCCCAGAAGCTGGTCAAAGGCTTCTTTGGAATAGTCATGTTCATATGCGGTGCCAAGTGCACTGTCATAGGTCTGGAACGGGTGCCCAAAGATCAGCCTATTCTGTTTGTCGGCAACCACAGAAGCTTCTTCGATATACTGTGCTGTCACAACGCACTGGACAGGCCTCTGGGATTTATGTCCAAGGACGGAATCCTGAAGGTTCCTATCCTTCCATGGTATATGAAGGACATAGGATGTACATTCCTTGACAGGTCCGACCTGAAGAAGGGACTGGAGACTATCATGCAGTCGGCTGATATCGTAAAATCCGGACATTCCATGATGGTATTTCCTGAAGGACACAGAAATGACGGCGAAGAACTTCTTCCTTTCAAGGACGGAGCATACAAGATCGCACAGAAGGCCGGATGTCCTATCGTACCTGTATCCATATGCGGAACAGACAATATCATGGAGGCCAACAAGCACAACTTTATCAGAAGTCACAAGGTGGTCATCGAATTTCTTGACCCTATCGACATAAATGGCTTGAAGCCAAAGGAGCGCAAGGAGGTTCTTGAAACCATTCCGGCACTCATTCAGAAAGCAAGGGTTAAGAATCTTCCCCTTGCAACAAAAAAGTGATCAGACTATAATAATCTGATCACGACAAGACAAAACACCAATAACTAAATATAATCAGGAGGAACTAAACATGGCATGGTGGGTATGGTTGATAATAGTTGCAGTTATACTTATCGGAGGTCTTATTGCATTATACATAGTGGGCAATAAGCTTCAGAAAAAGCAGTCTGCACAGAAGGAAATGATGAAGGAACAGGCACAGCCTGTGACGATGCTTGTCATCGACAAGAAGATGCTCCCTATGAAGGATGCCGGATTGCCTAAGATGGTAATGGAACAGACACCAAAGCGTTACCAGAAGGCCAAGATGCCTATAGTAAAGGCCAAGATCGGACCTCAGATCATGAATCTTATCTGTGATGACGGTATATATGATCAGATGCCTGTCCGCGGAGAGGTAAAGGCTATGGTCAGCGGTATCTATATCATGAGCGTCAAGAATGTTCGTGGTAAGATCGAGGAGAAGAAGGGCAAGAAGACCTTTGGTGAGAAGCTTCGTGCAAAGCAGAGAAAGTATCAGGATATGTACGATAAGGATGTAGCCGAGTCAAAGCTCAGCAAGGAGCAGAAGGCCGCAGCCAAGGCTAAGGCCAAGGAAGAAAAAGAGAGAGCTAAAAAGATCCAGAAGATGTAACAGCTTGAAAGGAGATTCCCAATATGAAGAAATGTCATATTAACCTCCGCGAACTTGGAATAGCTTTACTCGCACCGATATGCATAACTTTTGTCCATGGGCTTATTCCATCATCTCTGGTATCATGTGTTATAATAATTATTCTCTGCGGATGTATACACCATGTATATCCTTGGGTATTCACCACAGGAGATAACCGTAACAATAAAAACAGAACAGGAACGAGATCACTCTCATTCCTGTTCTGTTTTTGTATTTTTATACTTATTGTCATAACAGGCCTCAGCCTGCAGTTCTTTTCGACCGGAATACTGAACGCCATTGAGCTCCATCGTCCAGAGCTTCTCGGCAGTTACAGAGACATGGTTCGTTCATCATTCTCTCTAAACAACGGTATCTTCAGAGTTACAACAGTCATGCTGCTTGCACCGGTCTGTGAGGAGCTTGTGTTCAGAGGGATCTCTCTGAGTTCTTCCAGACGTGCATTTACATGCAGACATTCAGATGCCATCGCCATCCTGCTGTCAGCGCTGCTGTTCGCCCTTTATCACGGCAATTTAGTCCAGTTCTGCTACGCCCTTCCCATGGGAATCCTTCTCGCGCTGCTCGCCACATGGACGTCTTCCCTGCTGCCATCGATCCTTCTTCACATAACGATCAACGTATCTTCTTATTTCACCGGGATGCTGCCATTTGCACTGCCACATACAGGCTGTATACTTGCAACTGGTATCACGTCAACCGCAGGTTTCATCGCCCTATATCTGCTGCTGCGCCGAAGTGGCAAATCACACAAAGTATCTTGACATGTGATACACATACACTTTTTCATCGGGATCCTCTTCGTATCCTGACAACTTGATGATATTCTTCAACACAAAATACCTGCTGTCCCTCATGACTCTCTGATATTCAAATGTCGGGTAGTACAGCATCAGATATATATTTCTCGGTGCCCTGCGCACGGAATCTATTATATTGTCTATGACCTTCTTGAACACCTCCGGGGAAAATGGATTGAAGAAATAGAAATAATTATCTTCATCTGCAACCTCATACTCCTGCGCCGGAATGTTATAGAAGTTCATCCTGTCTTCCTGATCATAAAATCTGCTCTGATAACCCGCGGCATTTTCCAGAAGCTTCTCGTATATGTCAGCATCTGCCTCTATACCCGTGGCGCGGCAGTAATGCCTTGAGTTGCCATAAAACAACACACGCCCCAGTCCGCAGCCAAAATCAACAAGTGTATCCTCCGGCTCCATGGACACGGCATTGAACAGGGTCACAAGATCCCTGTAGTAAGTCGCCTGATATATATTATTCTCCTCGGTGGGCTGCTCCGCACCTATACACAGCGTCGTATCTATAGACAAAAAATCATCAAACGCCTTCTCGTCATCCATATAGCTATCCTCACTCCACGGTTATCCTGAGTACGTTAAACGATACACATTCATTGCCATAATCCATCACATACACCACGACCAGACCAAGCCCCTTTTCCGTCTCCACGAGCTGATAGCCTTCAGTGAGTATGCTTATATTCATCATACCAACCGGAGTAGAATAAAATGCCTCTCTGGTCTCTCCCGATCTGAACGACATGGCAGCACTGACTTCGCCCTTCTTTGTCAGGTCAAGTCCTAATTTGTCAAACTTCAGCAGATTTCTCGCCGGTTTCTCAAGATCCTCATAATACTCATCGTATTTCAGGTAAAATACCCCGTCCTTCTCATGAAGGCTTCCCCTGGTAACAAGCTCTATGGGTTCAACGTTGTTCTCTTCCCTGCTCGTCCTCTGCTCTCCAACTACTGTCACTGTAACATTCTTTACCATATAAACTTCCAATCTATGTAATTTTATAAAATTATCTCTCTTTTGCCATCTCAATAAGAGTTGTGACGAGAGTCTTTATATCGTATCCCTGAGCATTCCACAGCATTGGATACATGCTTATTCCTGTAAATCCAGGAAGTGTGTTGATCTCATTGAATACAACTCTGTTTGTTCCATTCTCAAGGAAGAAATCCACTCTGGAGAGTCCGAAGCCGTCAAGTGCTTTGAATATCTTCACAGCGTCTTCCCTTATCTCGTTCTCTGCTTCCTTAGGGATGTCGGCGCCGATAACCGTTCTCGACTCAGCATTGTTGTACTTTGCATCGAAATCGTAGAACTCAGCAGCGGCAAGTATCTCGCCAACTCCCGAAGCCTTGGTATTGTCCTTGTAACCGAGGACTCCGCACTCAAGCTCACGTCCAACTATCGTCTCCTCAACGAGGATCTTGTTGTCGTGCTTTACGGCCTCATTCAGCGCATACAGAAGGCTTGCTCTGTCAGTCGCCTTATTTACACCCTTTGATGATCCGGCCTTTGAAGGCTTTACAAATACAGGGTAATCAAGCTCAGCCTCAACTCTGTCCATAGCACTGTCTATGTCGCTGAAATCCTCTGCAAGCACAGGTACAAATCTCGCCTGTGAAACACCGATGTGATCAACGATTATCTTCGTATAGAATTTATCCATGGATGCTGCCGATGCCAGAACGCCACATCCAACATATGGAATATCTGCCATCTCGAACAATCCCTGTATAGTTCCATCCTCGCCATACATACCGTGAAGTACAGGGAATATGACGTCCACCTTCTGGCGCTCCACACCTGCATCGGAGAAAACTATAAGCTCTCTTCTGGTGTCCGGTGAGATCACTGCTGTGACCTTGCTGTCATACCAGCTTCCATCCGCTATACTCTCTATATTATCTGCCTTTAACCATCTTCCATCCTTGGTAATGCCAACCAATGTCATATTATACTTTTCAAGATCAACCCCCTTGGCAACTGTCTGTACCGATATACATGAAACCTCATGCTCTGATGATCTTCCTCCAAATATTACAACCAAATTTTCCTTAGCCATGACATGTGCTCCTTATACTTTAATCCGCGGTGCACCCGGGGCACACCACAGGTCAAAGTATAACACCTGGGAATCAACTTTTCAACGTCACTTATCCCCCAGATCTATACATAATGTCTCATACATTCCGGGCGGACAGTCCTCCCCGGAATCGCCAAAATACTCATAAGAAAATCCGGAGTTTGCATCGGCATCCACGCCCCACGCATTTGCCGCGCTCTGGGCAATGTCATTTATATCCTCCATCGCCATGACAAGATTGTGGCGCATCTGTATATAACTCAGATTCTCATTGTAGTCGTCCCCAAGCCACATGCCGATCTGCTTCATGACTGTGTTGCCCACATAGCTCTCAAGCTCATCTCTCTCATCCTCAGACTTCATATCGCCATCATAATCGACCTTAAGCCTTATGACCCTTCCACTGTCATCCAGTGAATTGTTGTACATGACCGCATCCGCCATTATCTCCCTCGACACCTTATCCTTATATTTCTTCACATAAGAAACCTGTCCAAATATCACACCGCCGACAATTCCTATGAGGACACCCAGTATGGCCGCCCTGAACATTCTCCACATAAACAATACCTCCTGATCATCTAAGTCTCTATTCACCTATCCCATCTCTCGCGTATGTCGCCAGACACTGGCCTTCATAGTGTGTCTTAAGATATTCATTTGTATTGTTATCCCCGGATTTCTCCAGTATATTCTGTTCTATCACCACAGTCACATAGCTTGTAGCAAATTCCTTCTCAAGTTCGGCTGCAGCCTCGTTCATTACCTGGGTATCCTCCGCTACTATATACTCCACATGACTCGTATCGAGGGACTTCGCATGACTCTCATTATAACTTCTGCAAGCATCGGCAAATGAACCGGCGTCCACCTGGTACACCCCCTCCTCGGTCAGGGAATCCTCATCGTCGTCCAGTCCTGTTACGACCAGACTGTATCTCAGCCCGCCGCCGGCAGGCTCCTCCGTGCTGCGCTCTATGATGACCGCATTCACATAGTCCACATCCTCCACCGGCTTGTATTCACACCCACTCAATATACACGCCGTCAATAACACCGCCGCCAGTCCGGCAGATTTTTTTACAGGCCATTTCCCGGCAAGTGATGCCGCCGGCAATATTATCGACAGGGGTACATCCACCAGAATAAGATATCCGGAGATGATCTTTATACGGTCCTGCTGTCCGGGCAGCATCCCGGCCCACAGGCATACGGCAAATGCAAGGACTGCCCACAATGTCTTCCACAGCCATCTGTGCCGAACACCCAGTCTGTCCACAGCGCCCCATCCACCTATGACGTTTGGAACCAGTGCCATCACACCGAACACGATGACAAGGTAACACACCAGCATGAGCGGCCTGAGCTTCACTCCGCCAGGCAGTTCCATGGCTCCCACTATATATAGTATATTTTTCTCCTTAGCCATGAGCGCACCCGTACCCAGTGTACATATCACAATTATCGAACAGATAATGCCTATTATGGTACTTGTGCCTACGGCTGCACACAACATTCCTCTTCGCCTCCGAATGACGTGTATATACACCAGCACCACCGTCTCCATAGCCGAGAATCCAAGAAAAAGCAGTCCTCCCCTAGCCATGACACGGCTTATGGTGAAATTCGCCCCGCCCTCGTCTCCTATCTCAGTCACAGTCTTAAGCACTGACAGATCAAGGTTACTCACAGAAGACAGAATGACCACAGCCCCCGCCGCGACAGCGAACCAGAACACGGACTCCGCAAACCTGACCATCCCCCTTGTGCCACGGCTACCCATATACAGACATGCAAGCAGCAAGGGGATTGAGATAGCAATTACCGTGTATCTTTTCAACATCAACTGCCTGGAACACTCGGCAAGGACAAACAGCAGCAAGCCCATCCTAACGGCAGTTCTCGCCCCATAAATCAATTCAATAGTCCTATTTTTGACTTTACCGCTTTCTCTGTTCCCTCTCTCATCAATCTTCATGTATACAATATATAGTGCTATCACGTAAGCAAAAGCCATGCATAGCGTCAAAAAAAGTGACAAAATCAGGCAATTTCTTCCAAAATATGAGGGTATTAATGTAGCTACAAAAGTTATCATCCCTGGCAAAACAAGCAAAGTCATCTTAAAAAAGGCAGGAAACGTCACATTATATTTATCATTCATATCTATTTTCTCTTTCTGACCAACCTGCGCCGCTCATCAGGATTGCTCCATTTAGGTCTGTTGATCATTTTCTTTATAGGCGCGCGGACAACAAAGTCCTTATATCCCTCGCCAGTGTATCCACAGGTCACGACAGGTGACATATACGGCACGCCAAAGCTGTCCAGGGATGCAAGATGAAACACGAGAACCAGCATCGCAAGGATAAATCCAAGTATCCCATAAAGTGCGCTGGTGATTATAATTACGAACTTAAGCAATCTGAAAACAGACGCAAACGCCTCATTCGGAATGGCAAATGAAGCTATAGCCGTGAGTGCCACAACTATCACAACCATGGTGCTGACTATCCCCGCCTCCACGGCTGACTGACCAACTATCAGACCGCCAACCACTCCTATCGTATTTCCAAGCTGGCTCGGCAGTCGTATCCCGGCCTCCCGGAGCAATTCAAACAAAAGCTCCATTATCAGCACTTCAACTACAACGGGGAACGATAGCTGGCTTCTCGCATCGGCTATCGCATACAGAAGCTTGTCGGGTATCAGCTCCCTGTGATAACAGGTGATCGCAATATAAAGTCCCGGCAGTCCCACCGCAATGAACGCTGCCACATACCTTATCATTCTGGCAAATGTCGCCACCGGCCATCTGTTATAATAATCGTCCGCCGTCTGAAACAGAGTGTTGATGGTGGCTGGAGCAATTATGACCTCAGGGGAATTGTCAAACACAACGACAACCCTGCCCTCCACCAGAGCCGCGGCCGCCTTGTCAGGTCTTGTGGTCGCCTGGTATATCGGAAATATCTCCTGCCATTTCTTCTCCATCAGATGTTCAGCCATACCGCTGTCAAACACCGCATCTATCTCATACTTATCGATGGTGTCCCTTATCTGCTGTACCAGCTCAGGCTCCGCTATATCTTCCATATAGAATATCCCGTACTCTGTTCTGGATCTGACGCCCATTGTCCCCTGTTCCAGCTTCAGATGTACGTCCTTGATCCTTCTCCTTATCAGAGCTGTGGATGTCCTAAAGTTCTCATTGAAGCTGTCCCTCGGCCCTCTCATTCCTCCCTCGGTGGAGCTTTCCTCTATACCTCTCACAGGGAAATGTTTCGATGACACTACTATTGCCTGATCGCTCCCGGATACAAATATGGCCGTATCCCCCCTGAGAACCGCCCTGACAACGTTGTCCATGTCACTTTCCTGGGTATAATCCGCCGTCTGACCCTCGCAGGAGATTATATGCTCCCACAGATCTGCCGTGTCTTTATTCCGCCATTCCCAGGTTATTGGTTTTATTAATGTGTTCTCAATCAACTCATGATCGCACAGTCCATCTATATACACCACGTATATTGCCGGATCATCTCCCCAGGCACAGCGATCCAGATCAAACCTTCGCTCCACGATATCGCTCCAGTTACCGAACATTGTCTCAATTTGTGTGATGTTTTCGTCTATTTTTTTACTGATTGAAGCCATCGTCCGCCGTAAACACCTCCAACATACCGTTTATCTTCTGTAATCTATCTTGTCCAACGGATGAGTTTTTATTCAGACATACACATAAAAAGGCGGAACACGTTTTCACGCATTCCGCCTCTTATACAGGTATTTATTATTATGCATATTGTTATTTCTGTGCTATGACAACATTTGCAATCACGATCTGTTCCTGATCGTATATATGTATACGGGTTATCTCCTTGGCTTTCTCTTCATCCCTGGCTATTATCGCATTCATGAGAGCCTCATGCTCCGCTATAAGCTTGTCGTGATAGCTGAAATCCTTTACATACTCCACGCGGTATCTGTACACCTGCTCACGAAGACTCTGGGACATGCTGATCAGTCTCGGATTGTTCGTCATGTCCATTATAGTATTGTGAAATGCAACATCCGCATCTACTATCTCCGGGATTATCTTGGAGCTTACCGCTTTCTTGAAGTCGGCATAGGACTGCTTCAACCGCTCTTTTCCCCCGTCGTCTATCCTCTTGCAGGCAAGCCCTGCCGCAAGATCCTCAAGCGCCATCCTAATCTCAAGCGCATCGCTCAGATCCTTTGCCGTTATCCTGGCAACCTCTGCTCCCCTTCTCGGAATCATGACCACAAGCCCTTCAAGTTCAAGCATTCTCATGGCCTCCCTGACAGGTGTACGGCTTACGCCAAGCCTCTTCGCAAGAGTGACCTCCATAAGTCTCTCCCCCGGCTCAAACTCACCGTGAACTATAGCATTCCTCAAAGTCTTAAACACTACCTCTCGAAGAGGCAGGTACTCATCCATATTCAATCTAAGATCCATCACATACCTCTTCTTATGTTATACGGGCTGACGGCATACGCAGCCTGTATCTCGTCCTTTTCACGCAGCATATCTACTACTCTTTGTGCCAGTTCTTTATCCCTGTTGTCATATATTCCGAACACTGTCGGCCCACTGCCACTCATGAGCACTCCCATGGAGTCGTTCTCCGCTATGAGCTTCTTGACTGAATCTATCACAGGATTTGCAGGTATCGTAACCGTCTCGAGCACATTTGCCATTCTGTCTGTTATTCCCTTCAGATCTCCGGTCTTGAGTGCATCCGCCATGCCATCGATATCTGGATGCTCCTCCAGCAGATCCACCTTCAGGTTCTGGTATACCCATTTTGTGGACACTCCGATCGCCGGCTTCGCTATGACGATCAGGCAGTCCGGCATAGGTGGAAGTGGTGTAAGGATCTCTCCTATTCCCTCCGAGAGTGCCGTACCCTGCATGATACAGTAAGGCACATCTGCGCCGAGCTTCACTCCATGTTCCATGAGCTGTTCATCGGAAAGGTTCAGTCCAAACAGCATATTCATCGCCTTGAGGGCTGCCGCTGCATCAGCGCTTCCCCCTGCCATTCCGGCTGCAACCGGTATGTGTTTATCCACGGTTACATGAACACCCTTGTCTATTCCATATATATCCTTCATCATCCGGCACGCCTTGTATATGATGTTATCCTTCACATCCGGCAGCTCCGACGAATCCGATGTTATAACGATCTCGTCTGTGGTGACATCGCAAAATGTCAGTTCATCCCACAGATCGACCGTCTGCATGATCATTTTCACCTCATGATATCCATCCTCGCGTCTCCTGACCACGTCGAGACCGAGGTTTATCTTTCCATATGCCTTTAATGATATTTCCATTTTCTCTCCTATCCGTGACATTTCCCCTGCAGCTTTTCAGCCTGCGATCACTTTTTTCTAACAGAATATCCAAATTTGCCGAGTTTGTCGCCAAGTGCAAAATACTCTCCATGTGAATATGCGACAAGTCCCGTGCTGTTGAGGTTGAATTTGCCGGTCTTATCCATGTATTCATCACTTATCTGGACTCCGACCACCTCAGCGATAAACATGTGGTGGGATCCAAGCTCAACTACCTGCTTTACCTTGCACTCTACGTTCACCGGACTCTCCTCTATAGCCGGGCATGACACATTCACGCCGTCACATGCATGGAGGTTCATCTCCTTGAATTTATCCACGTCTCTTCCTGACTTCACACCACAATAATCAGTTGCAAATGCCAGTTTCTCGGTGACGAGATTTATGGTAAATTCTCCTGTCTCCTTGATTATGTCGTAGGAATATCTCTCCGGACGCACCGATATGGACACCATTGCAGGATCGCTGCATATGGTACCGGCCCACGCTATCGTCACTATGTTTGGCTTCTCTCCCGGTCTCTGGCAGCTCACCATAACTGCCGGAACCGGATACAACATATTTCCTGGTTTCCAATTCTGTTTTGCCATGTCTATACCTCTTTCTCTATTGACCTTCAACTCATTTTCAGCCACTTTCAGTCACTGTGGCGCAACGCACCACAGTGCTGATATCTCAAGCTGTCAATTGTTCGTATTTTGTATATTGTATACATTATACATAATAATACATGCCAGTGCATAAAATTACAACCGCATACAGCGCTCTTTATTTATCTTATTTTGTTGACAGCGGATTTATTACTATAATATGAATGATCTGTCCCGGTGTTACACAAGGAAATGCAGACAAAAAAAATGATCACCTGGAAGATCATTCCAGATAATCACTTATTATTCCCTGTGCCGTTTCGCTGTCATCGGACACCATGTATACCACAAATGTATCATGCACATACAGAACCGCATCATCAAGTCTGGCGGCCTCCGACGATTTGTAATCAAGGTACATCCGCAACTGTGAGTCGCGTCTTTTCTTCATGTCCGCCAGTATGCCCTGGGCATCGACCGTTGACGACGCCTGAAATACTGCGAGCTCCTCGGCGGTGGCTCCCGTTGACATGTACACTGCACTGTCCTGCACCTGAACGCTGTCTATACCATAATATCTGAGCGCCGTCTCAGAGGAGATCTCCTCCACGGAATCCTCAAACTTCACGTTCTGCATGAGCATATCAGCCAGAGAGTGCACATCCGGCGTATCTGCCTCGTCGTCTCCATTTCCTGCGCATCCCGCAAGCGAACAGATCACCAGACAGCATGCAAGCAAATATATTATTCTTTTTATCATATGCCTCCGTCTCCACTATCTTCTGACATACACGTTCTTTCTGATGTAGTCCATCATCTTGAGACAATATTTCTTATTACAATGTTTTCCATCTATTCCCGCATCCTCCGGCAGAACACCATCCACAGACACGCTGTGAGCCACATCGAGATAGATCACCTGGTCGTAGCTGCCACACATCTCCTGCATGAGAGAATTGAGCTTGTCCACACCCGGGTTGTTATACACCTGGTCTTTTGATGAAAGCTCCGCCGATACAGGAAGTACTGACATCACATATACATTTGCCGCAGGCTGTAACTGGGAGATCTGATCCAGTAAAGTCTTGTAGGCCGACATGTACCGCTCGTTATACCACGAAAGCTCCTCAAGCCCAAATGAAATGTATATATTCTCATAGTTCTTCATGCCAAGCATCTCGACAACCGTACACTGTTCTCCTGAATCGCAGGTGAACATCTTGGTATTAGCGACCTTCTCTATGTCCAGATTCTTCGCCACACACATATCCCAGTTGTCTACACCGCTGTACAGTCCCAGCGCCTCGGCTCTGGAATCACCTATGAGCAGAGATGTCGAGAAATACTGGTCATCCGTGGCATTCGCCGGCATGTATATATTGCTGTCATATTTGTCCGCTCCCTTGCCGCTCACATCAGGGTTGGTGTAATTGACAAATTGTACATACTGACCATTTCGCTGATCCGGAATGGCCGCATCCTCCGCAGTTGCCAGATACTGCTGTGCAGCCTCCTCCGTGTCACTGTATGACATATCCTGACTGCTGCTCTCACTTATATCTGCCGATGTTCCACTCTCAGGCTGGAACTCCTCCTGGCCGTTCACATTCTTTTTCAGGTTGCCCTGTCCAAGCGCAAATATCATTATGACTGCGACGACCACTCCTATTCCGCTCTCGACGAGTTTCATTCTGCGGTGATGCCGCTGTCTGTATATCTTTTTTCTATAATCAGTGTTATTATTCTTAGTCACCTTCGACCTCCGAATTAACTAACTTTCATGTCTTTCGCAAAATATCCTATGATAGTATAGCAATTAATGATAAAATAATCAAGAACGCCGCGTTTTGTGAACCTCATTGTTGCCATACAATTTTTTCCGTGTTACTATTTCACATAGGAAAGTTCAATGTTTTTGTGGATTTCAGCATACAACTTAAACACAACATATTTATAGAAGAGGAGAACACGATGAACACTACAGCACGTACAATAGACTACAAGGGCGAGACTTGTATTGAACTTATATCAGGCGATTACCGTGCACTGATCGCACCATTTAACGGAAGCAACATTATGAAGATGGAGAACACAGCTCTGGATATTGATATATTCAGGAACGATCCTTCCCTGACTCCTGCACAGCTCAAAGCAGCAGCAGAGATCTACGGAATGCCTACCCTGTATCTCCCTAACAGACTGTCACACGGCAACTTAAGAACCTCCGATGCCATGTATCATTTCCCATGCAATGATCCTCTCGGCAACCATCTCCACGGTTTCCTTCATCTCAGAAACCACAGCATAGAGAGCGTGTCAGTGGATGGAGACAAGGCCATCGGCAAGACTTCATATGTATATGATGAGAAGGATGAGTTTTTCGCTACATACCCTGTGAGCTTCAGAGCAGACTTCACATTCACTCTTGCTCCGGACGGTATGCACTACGAGTTCACACTCACCAACCTCTCCGACAAGCAGATGCCATACGGCGTATGTAACCACGTTGCATTCAAGGGGCCTTTCACAAGCACAGGAAAGGGCGAGGATGTACGTCTCTGTGTACCTGTTGGAGACAAATGGGAGCTTGATGAGCACGCTATCCCTACAGAGAAGAACCTTCCTATAACAGATTACGATCTCCAGTACAAGAACGGAACCATGGTACCTGTTCTGAAGGACATCGACAACGATCTCTACACAGCGGAGATGAACGAGCTGGACGGCAAGCCTTTCTACGGAGTATACGCAACTGATGTTGCCACAGGCAAGAAGGTCTGCTATGAGGTTGACGACACAATGAAGTTCTGGATCATGTGGAACGATCACGGCGACAAGGGTTACTTCTGTCCTGAGCCAATGAGCTGGAATATTGACGCTCCAAATCTCTCAGGAGCACCGGAGATCACAGGCTACACAGAGCTTGCTCCAGGCGAGTCCAAGACAGTAAAAGAAAGAATATTCACAATGGCATAAAACATGACATTTTCTATGGAACGGTCTCCCGGCGGAGGCCGTTCTTTCATATTATTAATTTTTCCCCTGTCTCGTTGTTTTTCTCCCCCCAGTATAATAAAATTATTATAATACCATATGCAAGGAGGGATTCTATGAAAAAGATACTTAGATTTTTACTAGTTTTCGCAGCAATGTTCTGTATGACATGCTTCTCAGCATTTGCAGAAGATACCGACGATCCAGACACATACTATCTGGAGTTGGATGCAGCAGGAGGACAGTTATCGGGGGAGACTTCCACTGTGATAAGCAGCCCATCAGCAGAATTTACGACTGTTGACCTGTCAAAGTACAAGCCGGAGAAAGACGGCTTTACATTCACAGGATGGTACAACGACAAGACAAAGGTCACCAGCATTGACACATCATACTTCCAGTCTACAAACCGTATAAAGCTGACAGCGATGTACACCAAGGACAGCTTCTCCGGTTCAGGGCTCACCTTCACACTGAATGCAAATGGCGGCAAGCTCGGAGATGCGGACAGCGGAACATATGACTTTGATGTAGCAGGATCAGGATATGGCGTGGCACTGAACGACTACCCACCGACCCGTGAGGGCTATGAGTTCAAGGGCTGGAACACGAAGTCCGACGGATCAGGCAAGACCGTGAACATCATATACACCTCTTCCTTTGAGAAGGCGGCAGATAACGGATATGAGTATTCCGATACTGATGACTCATCGGCTAAAAGAAACCTGGTATTTTATGCGACGTGGAAATCAGACTCTGCTCCTACAGGCACCATCAGCATGGGCGATAAGAGCTGGAACGGTCTCCAGGATGTATCATCATTTGAGCAGTATTACAACAAGACCCAGAAGATTACCATCACCTGTGACAACAACTCCGACCCTTCCATCACAGTCGGCTACCTGATAAGCGACTCAGCTCTGTCATCGGACGATCTGGGTGCAGCAACATTTACCAAGTATAAGAAAGCATTTTCCATAAAGGACGAGGGCAAATATGTTGTATACGCAAAGCTTTCATCAGAGGACGGCAAAACAACATACTTATCCACAGATGGTTTCATCATCGACACACACGCGCCAAAGGTCACAGGAATCGCCGACGGAGAGACTTACTGCCTGTCAGCCGTGATGACCGTGAAGGAATCCCATCTGGCAAAGGTCACAGTGAACGGCGAGGAGAAACCCCTTGACGACGATCACTCACTTGCTCTGGAAGCCACAGATGGTGAGCAGACCATCATCGTATCCGACAAGGCGGGAAATGAAACCAAATTGACTGTAACAATAAACAAGAAACACACCGCAGAAACCGACGACGGTGACTGCACGACACCTCAGAAATGCCGCTACTGCGGTGAGATCGTCGTGGAGGGCAAGAGCAGCCACGACCTCGGCAACTGGACAAGTGATGGCAACGGCAAAACACACTCCCGCAAGTGCAAGAACAAGGGCTGTGGATATAAGGTCATCCAGGACTGCTCCGGCGGAACCGCAACCTGCCAGAAGAAGGCAGTGTGCTCTGTGTGCGGCAAGAGCTACGGCAAACTCAGCACAACGAACCACACAGACCTTAAGAAAACTGATTATGTAGCAGCAACCACCTCCAGCAAGGGCAATATAGAATACTGGTATTGCTCAGCCTGCAAGAAATATTTCAGCAACAAGGGCTGTACAAAGGAGATAAGCAAGGCTGACACAGTCATCGACAAGGCAGCACCCGAGATTATCGGCGGCAAGGGAAGCAAATGGAGCAAGGCCAGCAAGAACACTATCAAGTTCAGATCGAACGCTGAGTACGCTGACTTTGTCTGTGTCCTCATAGATGACAAGGAACTTGACCCTTCATATTACAACAAGAAAGAGGGAAGCATCATAATCGAGCTCAAGACGAGCTATCTTGAATCCCTCTCGGTCGGAAGCCACACCATAACCATCAGATCCAAGACCGGAGATGCTGTGACAACATTTACAGTGTCCAAGAAGGAGACTTCCACAACCACACAGACAACTACCAGAGCCACAACCGAGGCGACAACGGCAAGTACGACCAAAGTCACCACAGAGTATAGAAATACATTTACCCCTGTGACGACCGAGGCGACCACAACTGAGATATCCACGATAGAGCGTACCACAACCGAGACGACCACTGAGGTCACAACAGAAAAGAGCACACTCACCGTGGGCAGCTACGCTTCCACTGATAAGAGTAAGAGTAAGGTACATAACCTTCAGCTCATAATCCTTATAACAGTGCTTGCGACCATTCTAATCTCGTTTGTGATAATCATAATTTCAGGTATGAAGAAGAAATAATACCGAAAAGTTCAATAAGGCAGCACGTCAGGACAGCCTGACGTGCTATTTTTCTATGTTTTTCCATGTGACAACGTTTTCACTTAAAATAACGTTTTCATCTGTTTTTACCCACATCCCACACTCAATCCAGCCATATATAGTTTCATTTTTATGCATAGATTATGCATGTGACAACGTTTTCACTCTTTTCTTTTGATTTCCAGCATTTACAAGCATATATTGCATACATACCCGATATGAAAACGGGAAATTAAAGGAAGAGAGGAAGAAGATTATGAAGAAACAATTGGCAACATTACTCGCAGTCACAGCACTTGGAATTGGAGTTCTGTCAGGATGCGGTGTGAGCGCAGCATCTAACTCAACCGGCGGCTCATCTGACTCAGCGGGCGCTATTGAGATAACGAACGTATCCTACGACCCAACCAGAGAGCTATACGCAGCGTACAACGATTTATTTGCAAAGCACTGGAAAGAGGAAAAGGGACAAGACGTATCAGTTGTTCAGTCACACGGTGGTTCAGGAAAGCAGGCGCTTGAGGTGGCAAATGGACTTCAGGCCGATGTGCTTCTCGCATGGGAGAACGAGGCGTTCCTCTCACTGGATGAGCATCCTAGTGAGTACGAGATTGTGGTTCCTTCCGTATCTATACTGTGCCAGCCTACAGTCTCAGTAGTCGACGAGGTGGTTGACAAGAGAGGCACAAGGGATGTCGCAACCGAATATCTGAACTACCTATATTCCGACGAGGCACAGAAGCTTGAGGCAGAGTGGTACTACAGACCATCAGATCAGGATATCCTGAAGCAGTTCGAATATCAGGGACAGAGCAACACCATATCGGAGCTGCCACAGGACGGCAAATGGATCATAACAAATGTTGACCTCACAGACATATCACACTTCGGAGGCTGGACAGAGGCCAGCAAAAAGCATTTTGCGGACGGAGGGCTCTTTGACTCCATATACGAGGAAAAGAATTAATTTGATACGGCAGTCTTGCGGGGAAATACAGATAATACATACAGGAAAGGAATGACTGAGACATGACACATCAGCACACACACGCAAAAAAGAAAAGCAAAAGCATCATACCAGGATTCGGTTTGTCATTTGGAATAGTAATGGCAATCCTCGGAATTATAGTGGTGATCCCCCTGTGCTCTCTGGTGGTATTCTCAGCCAGACTGTCACTATCCGAATTCTGGCAGACCATCACCAGACCGAGAGTTCTGCCCAGCTACGCAGTGAAGTCAATACTTCTCACCTTGAAGGTCGTAGTCATCACGGTGGTGGTCAACACAATTTTCGGACTTTATGCCGCGTGGCTCATAACCAAATTCACCTTCCGGGGCAAAAAGATCATATCAACGCTCATCGATCTGCCGCTTACCATATCCCCGATCATCGCGGGCCTTATATTCGTACTTACATTTGGCAGGCAGAGCTTCCTGTATCCATACCTTGAAAAGCTCGGGATACAGATATTCTCACAGATCACACTCCCCCACATACGCTGGGCTCTGCTGTACGGAATTGTACTGTGCTCCGCAAGGGCCATGGGTGAATTTGGAGCTGTGTCAGTTCTCTCGGGACATCTCAGAGGACTCACCAACACCATGCCACTCTATATCGAACTGCTGTACCAGGCATTTGACTTCACAGGAGCCTTTGCCATGTCGTCCATACTGGTCATCATGGCAGTCATCATACTGATACTTAGAAACATACTTGAACACAGAGGAAATAAAGAGGGAGGTATATGATATGAATACACCTACAGATACACATTCATACGTAGAGCTCAGAAACATCAATAAAACATTTGGAGATTACAGGGCATCCGATGATGTCAGCTTCTCCATTGAGAAAGGAAAGCTCATCGGACTTCTGGGTCCAAGTGGAAGCGGCAAGACCACTATCCTCCGCATACTTGCAGGACTCGAGACCGCGGACTCAGGGGACATATACATAGATGGCAAAAAAGTAAATGACATTCCCGCCAGCAAGAGGGAAATTGGCTTCGTATTCCAGAATTACGCGCTGTTCAGATACAAGACAGTGTATGACAATATCGCATTTGGAATGAAGATACAGAAATACCCAAAGTTAGAGATCCGCGACAGAGTAACGAAGCTGATAGAACTGGTTGGACTGAAGGGCCTTGAGAAACGATACCCAAGGCAGTTGTCGGGAGGCCAGCGTCAGAGGGTCGCATTTGCCAGAGCTCTTGCCACCCAGCCACAGCTCCTGCTTCTCGATGAGCCATTTGCCGCTATAGATGCAAAGGTCAGAAAGGAGCTCCGCGCATGGCTCAGGGATAAGATCTGGAACGCAGCTATGAAGCTCAACTACACGCCAAACCAGTCTGCCCGCCAGCTCAAGAATGGAAAAGGCGCGACGGTGGAGAAAACCTACTATATAAATGTGCTCATGACCAGAATGGACTCTGCCACGTCGGACCCATTCTTTACAGAACTGCTGCATGTCATAGAGAGTGAGATCCACAAGAACGGATGCATCCTGTCCAAGGTATGGTATCGGTCCATCTTCTCCGACGACAGGAGATGCAGGTATGAGAACGTGGATTCTGTAATCCGCAGGATGTGCGAGGAAGCGGATGGCCACAACGACGGACTTATTGTCATCGGAAAATGCAACCGCGCAGCCCTGAAGAAGCTCAGCCAGTGCTATCGCAGCACAGTGTATGTCAACAGGGATTCTGCAAACGGCGAGGTGGATGAGGTCATCTGCAACGGTAGCCAGATTGCCAGAACAGCGGTTGAATACCTCATATCTCTTGGACATGAGAATATCGGATATGTGGGAAACTGCAATAACGAGGCCCGCTACAAAGGATATCTTGAAACTCTTCACGATCATGGACTTGATATCGACACGGACTACGTCATCAACACAAAGCTCAGCGAGGTTGAAGGATTTGAGGCCATGGAACACTTCATGAAGTCCGACAAGAGCCCAACCGGAATATACTGTGCCAATGACATAACGGCCATAGGGATGCTGAAGTACCTTGCCAAATGCAAGAACAGGTATTACACTCCTTCCATCATATCCAGCGACGGTATCGAGGAAGCCCAGTACACAACTCCGATGCTGACCACCGTGGAGATATCCAAGACGGACATGGGGCACTTCGCCCTGCAGCTTCTAATGGACAGACTCAAGGGCGGTCACAAGGGAGTCACAAGAATTGAGCTCCAGTGCAAGCTCATCAAGAGAGATAGCTGCACACTGGCAGAAGACAGCAAATGGTGCGAATATTACATTTAATATCCGCACCATTTGTCGTCTGTTCATGTATCCATGTCCATATATTCAGTTTCTGTATTCAATATCTGTATCCAGCAATTATCCTTCTCGTGACTACTCTGTCGTATCATCTGTAGTCGTATCTCCCGTAGTCATAACTGTTCCGCCGAGATACCACTCTCCATCCTTCTCATAACAAATGATATCCATGTCCAGATCATACGGTGAAGTCTGACCCTGGAATGTCATCATTATCTTTCCGGTAACTGGAATGACATAACCCTTTGATATACCTGCTTCCTTCTGGGTCTTTCCATATACAGTGCTGCTGACTGCCGCCAGATCGCTGGACTCTGCCACATGCCCATCACCCATGGTATAGCTGACTGTATATTCTATATTATTTTCTTTATAAGTCTGGAACACAGTGACCAGATCCTTTGACGAATCGCTGTCTATGGTATCAGGATCCATAACACTCTCCACCTTGTCAAGATCCGCTTCCTCAAGGCCCTCCATGTAGGTCTTTATCAGATCCTCGCTCTCTGATTTTCCGGTCATATTTTTTCTGACAACTATGTATATCACCACTACTATCACTGCTAACACGATCGCACCAAGTGCTATAAACAGCTTCTTTTTGCCTTCTTTTCTGCTCTCCTCCATAAGCTGTATATCACGCTCGTCCAGCTCCATATCATCCATTCCGCTTCCGCCTACATAATTCTTAGTTTCATTTTTTCCCATAGTAAATAACTCCTATACTGTTTTGATATTACACAGTATAACACAGCATAAGCATCAATTAATTACTCAAATACAGGAATTAATACATTTAGTAATTGTGCAATTTTCACTATAACTTTGTTGTGTTTTAAAGTCTTTTATTATATAATCAGAGTGTATGGCTGACTTTAAGGGAGAATTTAGCACAAGTCGATACAAAAGCGGCTTCAGGGGGGCTGGCATAGCCATCTGGAAGCCTTCACAAAACATTGGAAGGAAGGTATATGCTACATGAAATTTGGTTATTTTGATGATGCCAACAAGGAGTATGTCATCACATCTCCTAGAACTCCTTATCCTTGGATCAACTACCTTGGAACACAGGATTTCTTTTCACTGATCTCCAACACTGCAGGAGGTTACAGCTTCTACAAGGACGCTCGTCTTCGTAGAATCACAAGATATCGTTATAACAACGTGCCTATAGATATGGGCGGACGTTATTTCTATATCAACGACAATGGTACAATATGGAATCCGGGATGGTCACCGGTAAAGACAGAGCTTGACGAGTATCAGTGCCGTCATGGTATGGGATATACAATCATCACAGGTAAGAAGAATGACCTTAAGGCTGAGGTTACTTTCTTTGTTCCTCAGAACTACGCTGGAGAGGTTCAGCAGGTCGTTCTTACAAATGAAGGCTCAGAGGAGAAGACATTCTCATTCTTCTCATTTGAGGAGTGGTGTCTCTGGGATGCACAGGATGACTGCACCAACTTCCAGAGAAACTTCAGTACAGGTCGTGTAGAGGTTGTCGGATCAACTATCTACCACAAGACAGAGTACAGAGACAGACGTGACCACTTCGCATTCTACACAGTGAATGACGAGATCGATGGTTACGATACAGACAGAGATTCATTCATCGGACTTTACAATGGCTTCCAC
>NZ_JBEHVV010000050.1:0-21494 GCF_040227395.1 Coprococcus sp. RTP21428st1_C9_RTP21428_210409 | reverse complement strand
GCTTATATTTGTGCTCATTCCTGACATCAGACAGGCCATGGGCGCCGACATATCCACACTGGATTATGTATTCAGTCAGGCATCAGGAAACACCGCCTGCCTCATCTGGCTAGTTGCCAGCTTTGTATATTCTAAAAGAAACAGCAATTAACAACCGTCTCCAAACTAATTCAAACATATAAAAAGTTCCATGCATCTGCACCGTGCAGACACATGGAACTTTCTTATTACTCTATATTAACTTCAACCTACAGCATACCCTCTTTTATAATATCGTGGTCTCTCAGTACCTTTTCAATCACCGTGCCCTGGATCTTCTTAAGTATAGGTCTCTTGAGCTTGTTCAGAGGTCCAAGATTTATCTCAAGCGGAGATTTGCCATCCATGAGCTTCACGCTGCTGTCCAGCAGTTCACGGATATCGTACACACTTCCCCACACCTCAGGAACACCTCTGTCCACACCGAGGAGTCCATACACAGCCTCCATGGCTGTTCTGACAGAATACTCTGTGGTGAACACTGTGTCACGAGGAGTGTCGGCGAACTGTCCGAGGAATGCAAAGTTGGTGCATCCATCCGGAATTACGTCTGGTCTGTCGCCCTTTGCCCTTGGCATGAAGAATGCGGTGATATATGGCATCATAGTTGGCACACAGACTGCGCTGTTTGTGGCCAGTTCCTCGATCTCATCTTCTGGCACTCCCAGATGATAGAGCCACTCCTCCGTGATCTCCTTACCGGTACAATCCTTCATAGGCTTCTTGATATAATCGCCCGGAACATCTGTGAACAGGCCATATACCCATACACACACCTTATCCTTGTCCTGGGTCTTGAACTGTCCCTGTCTGTTGATGGTCCAACTCATCAGCCAGCTTGAATCCTGACAGCTCACGATACCACCCGTGACAACCTTTCCTGTTCTCGGATCACGCTTGCAGATATCCACGATGTATGGGATGATCTTGTCGTCAAGCGTTGTTACTGTGGCCGACTCCCAGTTTGTCTTAGATATATCAGAACAGAACTTCTCAGGATGGCCAAATGAAGGATCCTGTGCAGCTATGTTCTTCCACAGGCTCCAGCAGCCGCTTGTCCTGACCTCTGCGTCACCATTTGGCGCATGGTTCTGATCACCGTAGATAGTTCCCTCCGTGCAGCTTCCATTTGTGACAAATACAAGATCGTTCTCAGTGAGTGGAATACCCTTCTCAGTTCCGTTTACCCTGCACTCTATGGTCTTTGCTATCTTCTTGCCGTCTCTCATGTCAAATATGACATTTGTGACCTCCGTGTTGTACTGGAATGTCACGCCCGCCGCCTCAAGATACTTCACCATCGGAAGGATCAGCGACTCATACTGGTTGTACTTCGTGAACTTGAGGGCCGAGAAATCCGGAAGTCCTGAGATGTGATGTATGAATCTCTGGAAGTAAAGTTTCATCTCCAGCGCGCTGTGCCAGTTCTCAAATGCGAACATCGTCCTCCAGTACAGCCAGAATGTCGAATCAAATACCTCATCGTCGAATACATCTTCTATTGTCTTGTCATACAGATCCTCGTCCCTTGTCATGAAGAGCTTCATGATCTCCATGCAGCCCTTCTGGCTCAGATTGAATTTGCCATCTGTGTGGGCATCCTTGCCTCTGTTCACTGTTGCTCTGCACAGTGAATAATTTGGATCCTCCTTGTTCAGCCAGTAATACTCGTCAAGAACCGATACCCCCGGTGTCTCTATGGAAGGTATACTTCTGAACAGATCCCACAGGCACTCGAAATGGTTCTCCATCTCACGTCCACCTCTCATGACGTAGCCTCTGGCAGGATCAAATATTCCATCGCATGCACCGCCCGCTATATCCATAGCCTCAAGAATATGGATATGTGAGCCCGGCATCTGTCCGTCACGTACAAGGAAACAAGCTGCTGCCAGTGATGCAAGACCACTTCCCACTATATATGCGTTCTTGTCATCCACGCCCTCCGGCTTTCTCGGTCTGGCAAATGCCTCATAGTTTCCATTTGTATAATAGATTCCCTTACTGTTCTTCTCATGCTTTCCGCGCTCCGTATTGCGGTACTCAGCATGTTCAGCCGCAGCCTTCTCCTTCTGAACTTTTGCCTTATTATGATTTTTAACTGTGAGAGCTGCTGCTCCTGCGCCGGCTGCTGCCACCGCTGCTATCCCGATTCCCAATTTCTTCTTTGACATAAGCAATTCTCCTTTCAGTTTGCCGTCTATATCCATCTCATGCCCCTATAATAGCTTGCCCAATTTTTATTTCATATTTACAAAAAAAGTGGAATGATAAAATTTTTATCATTCCACCCGTTTTGTATAACCCTATATTGCATATGTACTCTAGTGATACCTTCTATCGACACCCTTCTGCCTGTAATATGCCGCCTTGTTCTCGTACATTCTCTCATCTGCAGCCTTGACCATCTCGTCAAATGACTCCCAGTCCTTCTCATCACTTGACACATAGCCACATGATATCGATACGGATTTCACCAACTGTCCAGACCATCCACGCACAACGTCATCAAACTCCTGCTGCACTCTCTTCAGCCTTCTGGTATTTACAAAGATGATGGCTGCAAATTCATCACCGCCCATCCTGTACACCTTACCATAGTTTCCAAAACACTGCTCCATACACTCGGCAGCACCCTGAAGCAGTTCATCTCCAGCCGCATGTCCCAGGGTATCATTCACTGGCTTAAGCCCATTTACATCCATGGACACATACACATATACAGAATCTCCCGGCAGCTCCCTGACATCATCTATATATGCGCTCCTGTTATAACATTTTGTGAGCTCATCTGTATAAGACCTTCTTATCAGCTTCTGCTCCCGTTTCTTATCTTCATCTATGTTTCTGGTGGTAAATATGACTTTTAAAGGACGTCCGTCCTCGTCAACATCTATCGATATAAATGACAGTCTGAACCATCCAAGATCCTTCACCATGAACTCACCTGATACAATCTTTTTCTTGATCAGCCTGTCCCCAAGACTATCAAGATCCATGAATTTCTGGGCACTTGCCTGATGTTCATCCACAACCACCTTATGAACGATCTTCCTCATAAGTTCCTTCGCCCCTGCTGCCCGCTCACCAGCCCTCAATATCAGGTCTCCTGCGGTATAGAGTGCAAATGTATCATGTTGAAGATCAAGCATATGCATGCTGTAATACATCCCCGACATGGATGTCAATATTGACAGCTGTTCATTTCTCTCCCGGTTCGCATGTATCACCTTCATCACCATGCTTACCACCAGGCCGGCGGCAAAACACAGATACAGTGCCATGATAACCATGATTGCCATATTGCTCCGGCTATTCACATCCATTCTATATATGACCCCGATCACATACTCTCCGGATCTTCGGAATACACATCTGTTTCTAAATCCATTAATCCTTCTTATGCCTGTAAAACTGTCTTCATCGTCCGGCAACATATCATCAGTCACCGAAATGCCGATCTCATCAAGAGTAAGCCCTACTACCGGTTCATATGAACATCCATATATTTCTCCCGATTCGCCATCTGCCACTACAACACTCAGACCATCATACATAGGCATATTGGCAACCACCGTGGATATCTCATTCTGTTTTACTTCATTCAGAAGTCTTCTCGGCTCGATTCCAACCTGTATCATCTTGGTTCCATCATCGTTCCATGTTATTGCATACATCATCTTCTTACCATTTGATGTGTTCGGAGTGACATCCTGACACATGGTGAGATTCTTGTCATCAAGCATCGGCTTGAAATACGCCATCTGCTCCCCGGAATCAAAGCTATATCCAAAATATTCGGGATTGGTACCAGCATATATCACGCCATCCGTATTAAACAAATGCACCTCATCAACAGATATAAGTGCAGCAATCTTGCGGAGCTCATCCACATCATTTGCCACCTCAGGCTTTGCATCAACTATATACGCCACAGCCTTAGCCCTGACCATATAATCTTCCTTGAGGGAGTCTATCAAATCTTCCTCACTTGCCTTATTCTTCTCAATTACATTGCTGACCTGATCCAGCAGCACCTGCGAGGTCCTGTCAAAACTCCTGTTATTGATAAAGCTCAGTATGACCGCCTGGATGACCATAGCAACCAGCACAATTCCCCCTGTTATCAGTATTATCCCCGGCAATCTCTTTTTCATATCTGATGTTCGATTCATAAGCGCTCTCCCCGCGTATCCCGCAGTACTAGATTTCTTTATCCTGATCCGTCCTCTGCTTTTACATCTCGCTTTCAAAGTTATGAATGGAATTTGCTATATTTCCACGAAGCGTAATGCTAAGCTGCTCCACTATTTTATGATAATCGTCTTTCATCCCCTCGTCTACCCAGTCAAGCATAATTCCAACAAATCCATACTTGTAAAAGTCTGCTATGAACTGCTTATCATTCTCAGAAAGATTATCCCCTGCGCATTTCTCATCCACTACATCCGCTATGAGCTGGTACGACAGCTTATATAGATAGTTTTCTATCTTTGCCTTATCCACCGACCTATATATATTTACGATAAAGGGCTTGTTCTCAAGCACAGCCTCAAACACCTGTATCATGCCCTCCTGCCAGGTATCGTAGGTCTTCTTATCCTTCAGTGCCTGCTTCCCATCCTCTATACACACCCACTCGGCAAGCTCATATATGTCCTGAAAATGATAATAGAATGTCATTCTACTTATCCCGCAGTCTCCAGTGAGATCCGCTATCGTTATCTTGTCAAATGGCTTCTCCTTGAGAAGCTTTTTCAGAGATGCCTCAAGTGCTTTTTTAGTTGAATTTGCCATGCATACCTCCTGTTATCTAAGCTGTTCATATCATCCTTATAAACAAACATACTCATAAAAAACAATGTTGCTTCTTATGAGTATATCTTTATGTTTATTATATTCTTTTTTCGACAATTCTCTACTTAAAAATGTTATATTTCCTTATCTTTCTTCTGATCTTACGTCTGTTCTTCTCGTCTCCAAAGAAGCTGCTGAGCTTTTCAACAAACAGTGTCAAATATCTGAACATAGATTCCGCAGCAAATGCAAATACAACCATGAGCAGGAAACATATGTTGGATATCGACTCTATGGCAAACAGCCTGCCGAGGAAAAGGCCACAGAACAGCAGTCCGATTATGTTGATAAGAAGTACACCATACTTCATCTTGTTGAACGGATGGCTGATCTTGATTATTATCATGAATCCGACAACCGCAAGAAGCATTGTGCCGGCTGTGGCTATGTCCTCACTCGGGAGATTGAAGACCTGTCCGCAGATTACAAGTGCTCCGACCGACAACACATCCGTGAGTCCTGCAGGCAATGCTTTTAACATGACATTTACCATAAAGTTTCCCTCTATACGATCCCTGTTCGGCTCAAGTGCCAGCAGGAATCCCGGCAATCCTATGGTGAACATGCTTATGAGCGATATCTGTGAAGGCTCCAGCGGATATGTGATCGCAAATATCGCTGAGAATATGGCCATCAGCAGTGAGAATATATTCTTAACAAGGAAGAGGCTTGCTGATCTCTGTATATTGTTGACCACCTGTCTTCCCTCAAACACCACATATGGCATACGTCCGAAATCCGAATCCAGAAGCACCGTCTGTGCCGCCTGCGCAGCCGCTTCACTTCCGGATGCCATTGCAATACTGCAATCGGCATCCTTCATTGCGAGTATATCATTTACACCATCACCAGTCATGGCAACCGTGTGTTTCTGTTTCTGGAGCGCCCTGACTATGAGCTGCTTCTGTTTAGGCGTAACTCTTCCAAATACTGTATATTTATCCACAGCCTCAGTTATATCCTTCTCAGACTCCAAAGTGGACGCATCCACATAGTTCTCCGCTCCATCTATGCCTGCCCGCTTTGCCACCTCTGATACTGTGGCAGGGTTATCTCCGGATATAACTTTTATGGCAACGCCCTGCTCTTTGAAATATGTAAATGTGCTCTCCGCATTTTCCCTTATTGGATTTGAAAGCACTATATAACCAATAGGAGATATGCCTCCTAATGGTCTTACCGAACCAATAGAATCCTCTCCTGACTCCGCCATAAGAAGGACTCTGTATCCCTTGCTCTGGTACTCCTCTATCTCTTCGGATATATCCTCATACCTATCCTTCATTATAAACTCCGGAGCACCAAGCATATAGTCTCCCTCGACAAATGACACCTTGCTGTATTTGTTCGCTGATGTGAAAGGTTGTGTCTTGAGCAGTGTCCTGCTGCCCTTCTCTATCTCATTCTTAGCCACATAGGCTCTGATTGCCTCCATTGTGGCATTGTTGTCCTCAATGACCGCTGAGTAATCCGCCAGCAGATGCGCAAATGCTCTCTTGTCCATCTCGGCATCGCCGCATCTGCCGCTTATCACCAGCTCTGTAACCTGCATACCCGGCTCAGTGATGGTTCCGGTCTTATCCACACAGAGTACATCGACTCTCGCAAGTGTCTCTATACTCTTCATGTCATGCAGTAACACTTGTTTCTTCGCAAGTCTTATTGTGCTGAGCGCAAGCGCAACAGTTGTGAGCAGATAAAGTCCTTCAGGGATCATTCCGAGAACCGCCGCAACCATCGATACAACACTCTTCTTGAATGTCTCTCCATTCATGATATACGCCTGGCAGAACAATATGATTCCCACTGGTATGATGATGATTCCAACCCATTTTACAAGTTTGTTGATGTACCTGATCATCTCTGACTGTTCGCCGTCACCCATGGCCTTCGCCTGGGCTGTGAGCTGTGATATGTATGACTCATTGCCCACCTTGTCAAGCTTGGCATAGCACTGTCCGGACACCACAAAGCTTCCGGACATGAGTCGATCACCTGATTTCTTCTTGATCTCATCCGACTCACCGGTGAGCAGGGCTTCATTTACCGATATACTGCCGCTGAGCACCGTAGCGTCAGCACATATCTGATTGCCTGCCGACAGAATGATGATATCGTCCTTAACCAGTTCCTCTGATTGTATCTGCTGTTGTTCTCCGTCTCTCACAACTATCGAATGTGGCGCATTTAACATGCTCATCTTGTCAAGAGTCTTTTTTGCACGCAGCTCCTGAAATATTCCTATAACCGTATTGCCTATGATGACCGGCAGGAAAGTCAGATTCCTAAACGAACCAACGATACATAGCAGCACCGTAAGTATGAGGAATATAAGATTGAAGTACGTAAGCAGGTTGGACTTGACGATCTGCCCCACAGTCTTCTGCGTACTTATATCCGTGTGATTGGTCTGTCCATTGTCGATCCTTTTCCTTACTTCCTCCGAGGTAAGACCCATGATCGGGACTCCTCGTGTATCCAAATTGCTTTCTGAGTTTGTATCCAAATAAAACACCTCTTCCTGTGTATATGGTCGGCAAATGTTATGCATCGAGCAGCATTTTGCATCGACTGCCCATGACATCTCATTATTTCTTTAACAAAGTTCTATTATAAGTACTCCAAGTAAGGTTATTCAAGGATGATGGCAGATATTTCATATTTTTTTAAGAAACCTTGTGTCTTATTAACGACAAGCGGACAACCATCTGGTTTGAGATATAGTTGATGACTGAGTCGGCTAAACAAAATGAGCATAACACATTTCCCATCTGGGTATTATTGTGTTACGCTCATTTTTTATGCAAGCCGCGAACCAGGATCCGCATCTACATCATATTCTATTATCATAGCATAAGCCATATTTGATATATTGACTGCACTATGGTCTCTGTCCCATCGCGCCCTCAAGTGTGATCGTCTCACCACTCATGTACTTGAAATCCGGTGATGCGAGTGCCACGCACGCACGTCCAATCTCCTTCTCTACGTCTCCGAAGTGTCCCATTGGCGGCATCTTTACATTTGCCTTGAACGCATCCGGATATGCCTTCTCAAAGTTCTCAAGCTGTGATGTCCATGCGAGAGGACATACTATATTGACATTTATTCCATCAGCTGCCCACTCTGTAGCTGCAACTCTTGTAAGGCCCCTGATGCCTTCCTTTGCTGCCGCATATGCGCACTGTCCGTAATTTCCAAATAGGCCTGCACCTGATGCAAAGTTGATGACTGAACCCTTTGTCTCCTTCAGATATGGATAGCATGCCTGCATATAGTAAAATGCAGCGTAAAGACCTGAATATATGGCAAGGTCAAACTGTGCTGTTGTGTGATCTGCGATGGTAACGCCTGATGCAGATGCCTGCGCATTGTTGATGAGCACATCTATTCTTCCAAATTCCTTAACCGCCTGCTCCACAACATTCTTGACAACGCTCTCATTGTCCGCACCTGCGTTTACATCAGCCTGGACTGCAAGAACCTTGATTCCATATTTGCTCTCAAGCTCTGCCTTTGCATCCTCAAGCTTCTGGACATTACGACCTGTAAGTACAAGATTAGCACCTTCCTTGGCATATGCTGTCGCTATTCCGTATCCGATAGATCCACAGCTTCCATCGCTGAGAACTGCACGTCCGCCTCCTGTTATTATCGCTGTCTTACCTGTTAAAAAACCCATATGTGTACACTCCTTCCCTAGCCATGACTACTTTCTTCACACCGCATAGATTTCTGTCAACCATAACATATATCTATAATTTCATAGCCCATGTCTATTATTATAGCCACACTACCTACCCAAAACAACACCTTCACATACCTTTAAATAAAAATATTTATGCATATCGTTCCTCAGAACACTGGTGATACAGCTTGCAGCGGTGTTGATGCTGCCTATGGTGTTTGGCATCAATGGAATCTGGTGTGCTGTGGCCGTAGCGGAGGCTGTGACCCTTGTCATAACTATCACCTTCCTTATAAAAAATAAAAAGAAATACGGATATTAAACAAAATAAGCCGGAGTATGTGATTTTTAATTATCACGCACTCCGGCATTTTTACATCGCCCTATTCACTATGTTCTTAAGTTCCGGATAGCTGGACACAGCCAGTACATCCTCGTCCGTCTTGTTCTGCAGCGACAAATACCACACCGGTGTCATTCCAGCATTTTTCGCTCCCATGACATCCTTCTTGTAGCTATCGCCCACATAGATGACCTCATCGTTCTTTACGCCCAGCTTTGTAGCTATCATATCGAACATCCTGCGGTTCGGCTTTTCTATACCAGCCTCCTCGCTTGTTATCATTGCGTCAAGTCTGCCCGTAAGTCCAAGTCTGTCTATCTTCCTGAACTGGATATGCGCAGTCATATCTGTACAGATACCAATCTTTATTCCTCTGGCTTTCATATCATCTATAAACTCCAATGCCCCGGGGAATATGGATATCTTGTTCAGGAAATTGTTCCAGAAATAGTTGTACACCTGCAGGTCATACTTAAATGGTGATACCCCCAGAATCTCCAGCATCTTCTGGAAGTACAGCACCCTATTGTGCTGCGCCGCCATATCCCAGGCAGAGAGCTGATCCTTTACCATGTCTCTGCCTTCTTCAAAGGCTTTCATCACTGTCACTTCATCTATATGAAGAAGTTCATTTGCCACATATCTCACAGTGTCATCCACTGCCTTATCATTCTCGTGAAGGCAGTCGTATAATGTATCATCTAAATCAAATACTATTGCTCTTATCATATCTACCGGCACTCCCTTCGAACTTCATCGGTGATCGTTGTTCCACCGGACTTATACCAGTTGTCCACAAAACTGTCAAATTCATCCAGATCTGCTTCACCTGTAACTATCTTCAGGTAAGTATTGCTCTCCAGATTCTCAAGGTGCCACCAGTCTGACACCATGGTCTCAGTCTCACCGAAGTACAGAGATTCGACTTTATTTGTACGCGCATCATTGAGGATCTTGCATGCAGTTATACGGGATGTATATGCCGCCCAGTCCTCCGATGACGCATTATCTTCATTCTTGAGATATGACTCACACGCCTCATAATAAGATTGTTCCAGCAGATTCAGATCATCCGGCTGCCTTATGCCAGAGAACACGTGGTTCAGCTCGCCATAGCATATCTGAAGTGCATTGTTGTAGTCCACGTTCATTGCAAGTGGTCTTGCGGTAGGATCCACATTGAGTTTGTAGTAATCCTTTATAGCCTGATTGTCTTTGTCCTCATATCTTACATAGTCGAACAGCACACTTATTATCTTGCACACTATCTCCGGGTGCTCATATCCCTTTCTGACTACCACGAAGTTGCCATATGGAACCTGAGTGTGATAACTCGTTGAGCCGTTTTCCTCTGTGGCAAGCAGATATGGTTCCCACTTTGCTGTTGGATCGGCCGCTACAGCGTCCATAAGAGGATTATTTGGCGCCCACCATGGTCCAAAGAATGAACCACACTGTCCATTCACTATGAGTTCTATTATGTTGCTGCTTGTCCGCATGAGGAAATTCCGATCCAGAATCCCTTCCTCGTACATCTCATGTATATGCTCCAGAGCCTTCTTTGCCTCCGGCTGTACAGAACCATACACAACCTTTCCGTCCTCATCCTTTATCCACTGTTTCGGAAATGCCCCATATGCGGCAAATACAATGTCGAGTGTGTACTCGCTGCTATAACCACAACCGCCGCAGAGACTTGTGTCTGCCACCAGCCCTACGGTACTTCCTACACCATTATTTCCCGGATCTTTCTCAATAAACTGCCTGATGATCTCCTCCGCATCCGAAAGTGTTCTCGGAGCCTCAAGTCCCAGCTTATCCATCCAGTCTTTTCTAAGCCATATCAGATTTGGTCCATCTGATATATTTGTCTCAGGTATGGCCATGATACGGTCATCAAATGTGACCACATCCATAATACTGCTGCCATAACTCTTATATATGTTCTTTATCGTTTCACTCATACAGTTGTTATAACTGTCTGTGAGATCCTCGATCATGTCATTTTCCACCAGATACTGCAGCTCATCCATGTCCTGGACGATCATCACATCCGGAAGATCCTTCTGTGCTATCACCATGGATACATTATCATCATACTGATTATCAGCAGCCTCAAATATATCCTGGTTCTGCACATTTAAGATTTCATTTAATATCTGTGTGTATGCGTTATTTTCATACGTTTCTCCCTGTGGGAGATTTGAATTATTTGCACCGGACAGCTTTCCCAGGGTATAGGTGAGCTGTTCCGGATACCTTCCAAGCGGCGTTGTCTCCGCAATATGCATGGCAGACTCATATTCTGCATCTGTGGTCGCCTTAGACGGGTTGGAGGGGGTGTTATTGTCCTGGCAGCCACATATTATTATAAGGGTAATTGTTAGCACACATGTTATTATTTTTTTCAGATACTTCATTGCTGGCATATGCTTTCCTCATTCCACTTAGGTTTTGCAAATAATTTCATATATTATCCTTAACCCTTTACGCCTCCAGACATGCTATCCTTGTAGCACTTCTGCATTATCATAAAGAGAATGATAATCGGTACGGATATCAGCACTGCGCCAGCCGCAAATGAGTTGAACCAGTTGTACACATACTCTTTCTCGAGCATGTTCCAAAGTCCGATGGATACTGTGTAATAGTCCTTGTTGGCTCTGCATATAACCTTGGCAAACACAAAATCAATCCATGGTGCAAGGAACGAATTCAGAACCGTATAAACTATGATCGGTCGGCTGAGTGGTATGATGATCCTTGTAAATGACTGCCATCTTGTAGCACCATCAAGGTATGCTGCTTCTTCCAGCGACTTTGGTATAGTATCAAAGAATCCTTTGGCGATATAGAATCCAAGTCCTGAACCGCCTGAATATACGAGTACCAGAGCAACCCTGATGAGTGAGCCTTCTGAAAGTCCCAGAACCTTAAGGATGTAATACACAGCTATCATAGCCATGAATCCCGGGAACATTCCAAGGATAAGTGCCACATTCATAAATGGCTTTCTCAGTCTGAAACGCATTCTTGACATACAGTATGAAACTGCAAGCACGAACGCTGTTGATATTATACATGAGAAAATTGCTATTATCAAAGTATTCTTGAACATCTGCATGAAATTCAGAATACCTGTGTCTGTAAAAAGCTTTGTATAGTTTGCCAGAGTCAGAGACTTTGGCAGCAGAGTTGAAACATACTGTCCTTTCTCTCCTCTGAAGCTTATCATGATTATCCATGCGATCGGCAATACCCAGATAACCGAAAGGATTACCAGTATGATATGAACCACGATGTCTCCCAGTGTCCATTTGCTTCTTGCTTTAATCTCATTATTATTTGATTTAGCCATTACTGAAATCCCTCCTCATCTTTATATGATGCGGTGTTGTGGTAAGTTACCAGTGACACAACAGCGAGAACTATGAATGTCATGATACCTATAACAGCACCTAAGTTGTAGTACTGATTATCAACCGTCAGCTTATAGAGCCATGTGACAAGAAGATCTGTCTTTCCGGCAGTCTTTCCAACCGGAGTAGGCGCTCCATTTGACAGAAGGTAGATAACGTTGAAGTTGTTGATATTTCCTGCAAATGTTGTTATCAGATATGGTGCTGTGACAAACAACATATAAGGAAGAGTGATCTTGAAGAAGATCTTTACCGGGCCTGCGCCGTCAACTCTCGCAGCCTCGTATATCTCCTCCGGTATGCTCTGGAGGATTCCTGTGACCTGCATGACGGTGAATGGAATTCCTATCCAAATATTGATGACAATTACCATGACTCTGGCAAGTGTTGCATTGCTCCAGAATGGAATAGCATTGTCGATTATTCCGTTATTTATAAGTAATGTATTGACGATACCATTCTGACTGAAGATCGTTCTCATCAGAAGAAGTGATACGAACTGCGGAACCGCTGCTGAGAGCATGAAGATCGCTCTCCACATACCTTTTGCCCTGGTTCCCTTTCTGTTGATCACCATTGCGAGTATCATTCCAAGGAAGTAGTTACTGAATGTGGCTACCACAGCCCAAACAAGCGTCCAGCCAAGCACTGACCAGAATGTACTTCCTATTGCATCACTAAAGTTCAATATCTTTGCAAAATTCTTCAGTCCAACCCAGTTGAATATAACTGTATGTGAACCAAGCTTGCTGTAATTTGTAAATGCCATAAATATCATGAAAACCAATGGCAATATCGTAAATACAACGACTCCAAGTACAGGAAGTGGAAGAAGAAATGCATGAAGATTGCTGTCAAACAGACTCTTCACATCGTCCTTAAACTTTGGAACCTTTTTGCCTTTATCCCACAGGCAATACGCTTTGTATGCGCTCTCTATACTTACTACCCAAAGGCAGATGAATGCGAAAATTATAAACAGTGTTGCCACACCGTACAGGAGCATGAGCAGAGAGTTGTCACCCTGGGTATATTCAAATACACCCTTTGCATCATTCCAGACCTTCTGCTGTTCCTGACCACCCAGATGGAAGATATCCACCAGTAGTGATGCTCCATGCTTTATCATAAACCATATAAACAGTACCTCAAGTACCAGGTACGAAAATCCCTTTACAAACTGTTTTCTGACTATGCTTCCAAACCCCAAGATCAGAAATGAAATTCTGGTAGCTATGTCTCCATTTGCCGCTGCCTGTGCAACGGTATATGGGTAATCAGATCTTCGTATTTTCTTTATTTTGCTTTTTTTATTTGTTATAGCCTGAGCCATCCTAACACCTCCGTCTCAAAGTAAATTATTATCTCTTCTTATTACAAGTGCCCCATCACCTGTAGATGAATGGAGCACCTGTTTTTGAAATATATAACTAGTATTTTTACTGTGCTACATCAGTGTTAAGTGATGTGTTGAATGACTCTGTCATATCTGCTGCGTTGTCGTGTGTAACCTCACCATTTACGAGAGACTTACCAAAGTTTTCTGCTGGTGTCCAGTAGTTGCTCATCTTAGGAACAAATGGCTGGATGAATGCTGTTGTATCGAATGTTGCATTCTGAGCTGTTACAAGTGCATCGCCCTTAACTGCATCGCTCTCAAGAAGGCTTGTGTTACATGGAACGATGTTTCTTGCTGTGTAGTGTGACTCCTGTGATGCCTCATTTCCAAGGTAGAGTGCAAGTGCAACTGCAACCTGTGGATACTCACAGTTAGGATTTACAGCGATTGCCTTTGATCCTGCAAATGAGAGGAGCTGCTTGTCCGCACCGCCGATCTTGGCTGTTGGCATAACTGCGATTCCGAGATCATCTCCAAGTGCATCGTGTAATGCTGCGTAGTCCCATGAGCCTGAGAACATTGCTGATATTGAACCATCTGTCATACCTGAGATACCAACACCTGACTCATCGTTTACAAAGTTCTTGTTGTTTACAAGATCTACCAGGTAGTCTGTAACAGCCTTGCCGTTGTCACCACCGAAATTGATTCCTGCATCATTGTCTGTACCATCACCGAATAATGTTCCGCCATTTGCAAGGTAGAATGCTGCGATGTACCATGAGTTTGAGAGTGGGAATGAAACCTTACCCTTCTCAAGCATTGTGTCAAGGCTCTTTACATCATCCTCTGTAAATGTCTTCTTGTTGTAGTACATAAACCATGTATTTGTTGTAAATGGCACACCATAGATACCTCCATCAACTGTGATAGAATCTACGATCGCCTGTGAATTTGTTGACTTAACATAATCTGCTGTGCTTCCGCCGAGCTCCGAAATAGCACCTGCATCGATCAGAGTCTGTAACTGGTCATTTGCGAACATGTATACATCTGCTGACGCTGAAACATCCTGTGTTACAGTCTTTCCAGCATCACCCTCACTACATGTACCATACTCAAATGTGATATCCCAGTTTGGATGCTCTTTCTTGAATGCCTCACATGTTGTCTGTAACCACTCGCCGTAATCAGGTGACTGATCCTCAGCTGGTCCCCAGACTGTAAGTGTTGTCTTGATTGCCTCTTCCTCTGAAGCTGCCTCTGTTGCATCTGTAGCCTCTGTTGCATCACTCTTTGCTGCTGTTGTTGACTCATCCTTTCCTGAATCTCCACATCCTGCCAGCATTGACATTCCCATTACACCCGCAAGTGCAACTGCTGCAAATCTCTTAACTCTCATAACCGTTCCTCCTTAAAAATATAGTTTTGATTGAATGTTTTTAACACCTTTGCAGTACCTTTACCTTATGTCATTATTATAAGAAAACGTTTCCAATCCGTATATATCAATGATTTTAGAATCATGTTGGATTTTTTAGATATGTTGAATTTTTTTGATGGGCGGGCGCCGCCAGAGTGTGCCGCGGAGATCCGCCGTTATGCATTGTTATTATGTCCACAAAAGTATAAAAAAATGTACCTCTTGAGCTTTAATAAGCTTCAAAAGGTACATCCACTCTTCGTATTTTTTATAATTTTTCTAGTTTTCTACTCTCTTTGGGAAGTGGAGCATTACTTTCGTGCCGGCTCCCGGGGTGCTTTCGATCTTCACCGCGTACTTCTCTCCATAATATAGCTTGATCCTCTCGTTTACATTTGACACACCGTAGCCATTGGACGACTTCGACAGGATCAGGGCGGCCTGGGTCTTTGTCATTCCGATACCGTTGTCAGATACGGTAAAGTCAATGAAATCTCCATTCTCCTTTCCCTCTATGCGTATCTCTCCTCTGCCGTCAGTCTTGACGTCAATTCCATGCCCTATCGCGTTTTCAAGCAGCGGCTGGAGTATCAGATTCAATGTTTCGTATTTTAAGATACTGTCATCTATGTCGTACACCACATCAAAGCTGTTGTCATGCATGGCAAGCTGGATATCAAGATACGACTTGATATTTGCTATCTCATCTTTGACAAGCAGGATGTTTTTTCCTTTGTTCAGTGCTGTCCTGTAGAATGTGGACAGAGACAGGGTGATCTGGCTTATGTCTTCCTGCTCTGCCTCAAGGGCTTTCCAATTGATCATAGACAGGGAATTGTACAGGAAATGCGGATTGATCTGAGCCTGAAGTGCCCTCATCTCGTATTCTTTTTCCTTGATCTTGCTCTGATATACCTCATTGACAGTCTCATCAAGTCGCTTACTCATGCTGTTATAGCCGTTTATAAGATCACCGATCTCATCTGTACTGTCATTTTCTATAACCATGCCCAGATTTCCTGTCTCGGTAGCCTTCATAGTCTTCTGAAGATTTTTGATTCGCTTCGTTATAAATTCTGATACCATATGTATACATAATATACCTGCAAGCATACTTACCAGAAGTGCCACTACGGCTATTATAAGTATCGGTCGAACCGATGAGATTATAAGTTTGTTCGGCTTGTATACACATATGTTCCAGCCGGTCGCCTTGGATGTCTTATCTATAAACTGATACCCTGAATTTTCCATCTCTCTCAGAACATCGAATTTATCCACATCCAATTCATATGCTGACTGCTCATCGGCAAATGTATTCTTGTTGAATATCATATGTCCATACTCATCCTCTATGATAAGCCCATAATTATCAAACATTGTCTCTGTATAAAACGGTTGAAATACACTGTCATAATCCACGCCTACATACAAAACGCCCTTGGCGCCTTTCTGCTCCAGCATAGCCATCCGGCTGACTGAAAATGCAGTGCGGCTTTCCATGTCAATATGCCAGTGTATATTGTTATCCAGTTCATCATATTCATGCGTTCCATCCGCCAGATCCTTTAGCGGTGCAACCGTTGACCCATGTTTTACATCGCTGGCATCAGTATATATCGTGACCTGATTTACATCCTCATGGAAATACATGATCGATGCCAACAGAGGATCGATCACCGTACTGAACTGCTCATAATTCTGGTATGCCGACTGGTCCGCACTCAGTATCTTTGCAATCGACTGGTTATACGATATATATTTAGAGAGATTGTTATATATCTCCAGTTCATTGTCCATGGAATCCGTGGTCTGGCTGACATAAGATTTCAGTATCGTTGTCTCCCGGTCCCACAGAATCTTTTTCATCTCCATGTATGTTATACCCAGTATTATCATAACAGGCACAAGTCCGGCAAGCAGATAAATAACAACCATTTTGCCGGTCAGCCTCATATCACGAAATCTCTTCTTGAGTCCACCTTTGTTCATCTACGATCCCCCTGCTTAACGAGTTCTGCACTCGCCATTTGCCAAGTCTGCTGTATGTCTACTCTTCTCCTGTAACACCGCTCTCCCTGAATTTCTGAGGGCTCACTCCATAAAACTCCCTGAAACTCGAACAAAAGTAGGATACATTCTGATAACCACACATCGCACCTATATCTACAATCTTTGCCATACTATTCTCAAGCATATCCCTTGCCCGCTCCATTCTATATGACTTGATAAATTTGCTCAGGTTCTGTCCCGTCTCTTTCTTGAACACTGTGCTGAGATAACTTGGGGCAAGATATACCATATCCGCAAGCATATCTATGCCAAGCTCGCTCCCGTAATTCCTGTAAATATACTGCTTTACCATCTCCACTTCCTTATGTCCGGTCTGACTCTTGTCCTCAAAGCAGGCCGCCAGTCTGTCTATCGCAACCTCGACGAGACCTGTAAGGCTCTGAAAATCCGTCGTCATATACATCTTTTCAACATCTTTGTTAAGATCCGCCTCACCGGTCCCATCTATACTGCCGTATATGTCTTTTAAAAGATTTGAGTAGAGAAACTTTATATATATCTGTGAACACTCATTCTTGTGTCTGTACTTTTCACAGAATTTGTCAAAATGCTCTCTGAGTGCATCCACATCCTTCATCTTGATGTCTTGTTTCATCTGTTTCATAAGAGTGTCATCATCAAACTGGATCATTCCTGACGAATCGCTCTCCATATTCGGGTAGAACACCTTTATCTCCGGATGATAAAACTTATTGTCCATGAGCTCATCAAGCTCATCGACCTTCTGTTTCATGTCCTCAGGTTTCTCTATATCCGATGAAACTGCTATAAAGCATTCCTCATCGTAATCACTTTTAATTATCCTGGCTAGCTCCTGGGCCGTGGAAACCGCATCTGTTTCATCGCCCAGGAAAATAAGTTCCTGCTGTTGGTTCAGATTGAGGTATCTCTGTATTCCAAGTGACATTATCTTCTCATTTTTCTTGAAATCCACATCTCGTCTTCCAAAGAAATCGTGATTAAATTCTACCAGCAGAATTCTCTTAAATCTGGCGAAATCGAGGTTCAGACCGTTGTACTCTCTGCGTATGCTCTCTATATCTTCGCCATTTACAAGCATATATAGTGCATGCTCATATAGGAATTCCATGCTCTTATTCTTGAGTTCATCCGAGGCTTTAGCCGCCTCAAGCTCATCCACAACCTTCTCCAGCGTCTCCTTAAACTCCTTCGGATCGACCGGTTTCAGTATATAATCCACAACCCCCAGCCTTATTGCTCTCTTTGCATAGTCAAATTCATTGCAGCCGCTGAATATCACGCATCTCATTTTCTTCTTCTCATTTACCACATTGTCAATGAGTTCTATACCGTCCATGAATGGCATCTTCACATCGGTTAGAAGGATATCATAATCCTCCTGACGTATCTTCTCCAATGCATCAAGACCGTTTACTGCCTCGTCGATATCAAATTCCATATTCAGCTTTTTCAGAAGGAATCTTATCCCATTTCTCTCTATTCTCTCGTCATCAACGATCAGTATTCTATACATCTCTCCACTGCCTTCCTTTTTCTTGATGTGAACAGATTTCGTATCACATTCCAACTTTAGTATATTTAATTATAACCGACTTACTTCTCATATGCCACCTAAAACCATCACAAGAATTCTTTATTTAAATCAAATAGGGTCACCAAAAGGGGACGGAGGTACCTGACCCCTCCGTCCCCTGCTGGGAAATATACTTTGCTTTATATTATAATCTCCAGATGTCCTTGTTGTACTCAGCGATGGTTCTGTCTGATGAGAAGAAACCAGCCTTGCTGATGTTGACAAGGGCCTTCTTTGCCCAAGTCTTACGGTCCTCGTAATCTGCAAGTACGCCTTCCTTGGTCTTGATATAATCCTCAACATCCAGGAGTGTCATGAACCAGTCCTTTACGATAAGTTCGTTGTGAAGTCTCTCAAGGCTTTCCTTCTGTCCGATCTCAAGGAGCTCATCGCTCACGATGAAATCAACAAGCTTCTTGATCTCTGGCTGCTCGTAGTAATCCTTTGACACATAATCAGCCTTTGCATAGTGGTCGATAACTGCCTCGCTTGACTCGCCGAAGAAGTAAATGTTGTCCTCTCCAACCAGTTCTCCGATCTCCACATTTGCACCGTCTCTTGTACCAAGTGTAAGCGCACCGTTCAGCATGAACTTCATGTTTCCGGTACCTGATGCCTCCTTTGAAGCAAGGGAGATCTGCTCTGAGATATCACATGCAGGTATGATCTTTGCTGCCTTTGACACATTGTAGTTCTCGATCATGACAACCTTGAGGTATGGACTTACCTCTGGGTCATTATCGATGAGCTGCTGCAGGCAGAGGATAAGATGGATGATATCCTTTGCGATGGTGTATGCAGGAGCTGCCTTTGCACCAAATATTACAGTTACAGGAGTCTTTGGAAGATTTCCTGCCTTGATATCGAAGTACTTGTGGATAACCCAAAGTGCGTTCATCTGCTGACGCTTGTACTCATGAAGTCTCTTAACCTGTATATCAAAGATAGAATTCTCATCTATGTCAATGTTCTGTGTCTCCTTAAGGTAATCCTTGAGAACGACCTTGTTCTGCTTCTTGATATCCATGATCTTGCCAAGGACTGCATCATCATCATAGAACTTAGCGAGGTCATTCAGTTTCTCTGCATCCTTCTTGTAGCCGTCACCGATGAGCTCTGTGATATAAGCTGCAAGCTGCTCGTTGCAGTGGAGAAGCCATCTTCTGAATGTGATACCATTTGTCTTGTTGTTGAACTTCTCAGGATAAATCTTGTAGAAGTTGTTCAGCTCAGAATCCTTGAGGATCTCTGTGTGAAGGTATGCAACACCG
Source organism: Coprococcus sp. RTP21428st1_C9_RTP21428_210409 (assembly GCF_040227395.1). NCBI lineage: Bacteria > Bacillati > Bacillota > Clostridia > Lachnospirales > Lachnospiraceae > Coprococcus > Coprococcus sp. RTP21428st1_C9_RTP21428_210409. The sequence goes on along the minus strand of NZ_JBEHVV010000050.1, from coordinate 1,487 downwards.
TTTACACTGTGGCTATAGTGTATATCAATGTGTGCCATGTGCACTCTCTGATCCTTGTCGATGATATATACGCTCTCATCCTTGTATCTGTTACGAACCTTCTCATCCAGTTTCTTGATGATAGGAACAAGCTGTGGAACAACCTTCTCAAGGTAAGCAAGCGGCCACTTCTCAAGAGCCTCTGCAAGGATAGTATGGTTGGTGTATGCGCACACCTCTGTCACGATCTCTGTAGCCTCGTCAAATGAGATGCCCTCAGCGGTAAGAAGTCTGATGAACTCAGGGATCACCATTGAAGGATGTGTATCATTGATCTGAACTGCTGCATAATCAGCCAGATCGTGAAGATTTGAACCCTTTGCCTTAGCCTCATCAAGAATGAGCTTTGCACCATTTGCCACCATGAAATACTGCTGGTAGATACGGAGAAGATTTCCAGCCTCATCGCTGTCGTCCGGGTACAGGCAGAGTGTCAGGTTCTTTGCAATGTCTGTCTTGTCGAAGTTAATTCCGCCCGGCTCCATGATGGACTCGTCAACGCTCTCGATATCGAAGAGGTGGAGCTTATTTGTTCTGTTCTCGTATCCGGTTACATCTATATCGTACATTCTTGACTGGACTTTCAGATTGCCAAATGTGATCGTGTTGGTAACGTCTGTCTTCTCGAGCCAGCTGTCTGCCTCAATCCAAGGATTTGCAGTCTCCTTCTGGTAATTGTTCTCAAATACCTGCTTGAACAGACCCATGTGGTAATTAAGTCCAATTCCATCTCCGTGAAGTCCGAGGGTTGCCATGGAGTCGAGGAAGCATGCTGCAAGTCTTCCAAGACCACCATTTCCAAGTGATGGCTCCGGCTCAACCTCCTCTATGTCATAGATGCTCTTGCCATTCTCAGCAAGCACCTGTTTAACCTCGTCAAATACACCAAGGTTGATGAGATTGTTCGAGAGAAGCTTTCCTATGAGGAACTCTGCTGAGATGTAATAAACCTTCTTCTGTCCCTCCTCTGAAACCTTTCCGTCTGCGAGCTTCTTTGTCATATCAAGGAGTGCGAAGTAGATCTCCTCGTTTGTGCAGTCCTTGATCTCCTTGTTGTATTTCTTCATGCAAATGTCCTTTAACATAATATCCTCCTTACAAATATACGTCTTCACCCTGTTTCTTCCATACAGTCTGGTGAGATCCCTTAATTTATCTATATGTTCCTGTGTAAATTCCCATGTTGCTCCCTTGGTAAGCCGCCACTTCCAGTTGCCGCCAAGCGTTGATGGATAGTTCATTCTGGCGCTGTTGTCCTTGCCCAAAATATCCTGCATCTGAAGTATGACCGTGTCCGCTGAGCTCATGTAAAGTGCATGTATCATCTTCTCTGCCCCATCATCCAGGCTGTTCGCCATGAGGTACTTCATCATATATTCCTGAAGCTCCTCACTCTGTCCGCTGATATAACTTTTCAGCATATCATTGTCGTGGGTTCCGATATACGC
>NZ_JBEHVV010000049.1:0-21951 GCF_040227395.1 Coprococcus sp. RTP21428st1_C9_RTP21428_210409 | reverse complement strand
CTGAAGATAACGACCAGTCCACACTGTTCGGCAAGAAATTTGCAAATGCAGGCGGAGTTACAGCGGCAGTCATAGAGAGCATGAAGGAGCTCGGCTGCGAGGACGAGGTTAAGGTGTGCAAATGCGATGGAATAGATGCATGTAAGAAGGCACTGACTCTCATGAAGTTCAACAGATTCCAGGATGACTTCATGGAAGGTATGGCGTGTGAAGGTGGCTGCGTGGGCGGCCCTTCAAGACACAGGGATCCGAACATGGCGATGCGTGACAGAAAGGCAGCCCTTGATAATTCTACAGATATCAACATCACAGAGAATCTTGAGAAGCAGGGAGCAGACAAGATTGATATGGTGAGAGATTAGTGCATGGAGGACAAAGACATGACAACAGTTTTGATATTTGTGATATGTGTGCTTATATTTGTGTGCGTATCGGTGGTTACGGCGATACTTGTATACAAGTCACAGATGCGTAAGAAGAAGCTTCAGTGGGACAGCCGGCAGCAGACACAGGATTCCAAGCAGGTACAGGATCAGTAGAGACTGTGATATATAATGAAATAATAAGAAAATTAAGGTGTGCAGCGATGGAGATGAAACTGGACTTATCCGGGGGGATTCATTGCTGCACGCCTTATTTTTATGGATTGAGGGAAAAACTGTGCAGTCAAAATGTAATACCAATATGTGAAAATAAATTAAAACTTTTATTTTTCTGTTGACATGACAAAGAGATATGATAATATATGGATGTAGTAATCGAAACTACATGTAAAGTTAATTGAAAACGCAAATTAAAGTAATGTTTATTTTGATTGCTAGATAGAAATACGAACTTAGAAGACTTTTTATACTAAGTTAATACATAATGTGATAAAAAACGGCATGTATCGCCGGCGTTAAAAGGCGGAAAAGCCGTTTTACCATATATATTATCAGAACTTATAGTTTATGGAGGAAATTAACATGTCAACAGAAATGAGACCAGAGCAGGGAATAGCAGGAAAGTTTGTGAGGTCAGCTCTTGATGAGAATGGAGTTCTCAGCAAGATTGAGTTCACCAACAGCGAGAATTTCAACTTCGCATACGACGTAATGGATGCTCTGGCAGAGAGGAAGCCTGATCAGACAGCGCTCATCTATGTATCAAAGGATAGAACGATCGAGAAGAAATTCACATTCCAGGATATCAAGGATTATTCCAACAGGGCAGCCAATTACTTCAAGAGCCTGGGCATCAGGAAGGGTGACAAGGTAATGCTCGTGTTAAAGAGACATTATCAGTATTGGTTCACCATGATGGCTCTCCACAAGATCGGTGCCATAGCTATACCGGCGACAAATATATTAAAGGCAACAGATTATCAGTATAGAATTGAGGCAGCAGGCGTATCAGCGGTTGTGTGTACATCAGATGACGGAATCACGGCGTCCATAGATACATTTGCTGATGACAAGCTGACAAAGATCGTTGTAAATCATCCAGTAGAAGGCTGGAACTTCTTCGATGAGGGAATCATGGAGTGCAGCACCGAGTTTCCAAGACCTACAGGCGAGGATGCCGTAGGGGGAAAGGATGATATACTGTTCGTCATGTTCACATCGGGAACAACAGAGCATCCAAAGATGGTTGCACACAATCATCTGTATCCACTTGGACATTACATCACAGCAAAATACTGGCACTGCAACAAACCTGGTGAGGTTCATCTCACAGTTTCAGATACAGGCTGGGGTAAGGCTCTCTGGGGCAAGCTCTACGGACAGTGGCTGTGCGAGGCATGCGTATTCGTATTTGACTTTGATACATTCAGTGCGGACACTATATTCAAGCTTATAGAGAAGTACAATATCTCAACATTCTGTGCACCTCCAACACTGTACAGAATCCTTATCCGTATGGATATGAGTAAGTACAACCTCTCATCCCTCAGATACTGTACAACAGCGGGTGAGGCACTTAACCCTGAGGTATTTGACGTATTCAAGGAGAAGACAGGATTCACTATATATGAAGGATTTGGTCAGACAGAGACGACTCTTACCATTGGTAACCTTGAGAATACTACTCCAAGACCGGGATCAATGGGTAAGGCAAGCCCAATGTATGACGTGAGGATCATGAAGGCAGACGGAACATTTGCTGCACCTGGTGAGACAGGTGAGATCGTCATCAACATCGCAGACGGTGCGCCGGACGGACTGTTCATGGAGTACTACAGGGATCCACAGAGAACAGCCGAGGTTATGCATGACGGCTTCTATCACACAGGTGATACGGCTTACCAGGATGAGGATGGATATTTCTGGTTCGTTGGACGTGTGGATGATATCATCAAGGTTGCAGGCTACAGAGTAGGACCTTTCGAGATAGAGAATGAGATCATGAGAATACCTTATGTCCTTGAGTGTGCAGTTACATCAGTACCTGACAGCACAAGAGGTCAGGCAATAAAGGCCACTATCGTTCTCACAGAGGGTACAGTTGGCGATGAGAACCTCAAGAAGGAGCTCAAGAGATACTTTAAAGAGAACATCGCAAGCTACAAGAGACCTAGAGTTATCGAGTTCGTTGATGAGATGCCAAAGACCATCAGCGGCAAGGTAAGACGTGTTGAGATCAAGGAAAAGGACTGGAAGTAAGTCAGAAATCAGGTGAAGAAAAATGATAGATATGAGTAAGATCAAGCCATATGATAGATCGGTTTATTATTATGAGACGGACAGGATGCAGATAGTACACCACTCCAATTACATCAGATGGATCGAGGAGGCAAGGCTGGACTGGATGAAGCAGATAGGCTGGGATTACAAGTCTATAGAGGATGACGGATATATAATTCCTGTGCTTGGTGTGACGGCTGAGTATAAGAGTATGTGCCACTTCGGCGATGATGTGCTGATACATGTCAGTCTTTCGGAGTATACAGGTGTCCGGGTAGGGTTTTCGTATGAGGTCGTGGACAAGAAGACAGGCGAGCTTAGAACACTTTGCACAAGCTCACATTGTCTGCTGGATGGCAACAACAAGCTTGTGTTCATCAGAAAGGCATATCCTGAGCATGATAAGCTGTTTAAGGAGCTGCTTGAGGATTACAAGAAACGTCAGAGCAAATAAACAGAGCTGTTGTCTGGTGTATAAATAATTTAATATTGTATTAATTGATGGTTATTAATAGCTGGTAAAATTGTTTGTGTAACTTTTTTATCAGCTATTTTTATCTATTTAGACATGTAATTAGTTAAAACATCCTTTTTATATTATGGCGTAAATGCTATAATGGAAACGGTTGCGTGGGAATATATGGCAGGCTGGATGCTGCTGCAAGGAGGGATCTTTTGAAAGAAGTATCACTTGATAAACAATACTACAAAGAACATGTACAGAACATATTATATGATAATTATGTGAAACTGGCGCTGGTCAACATTGATACTGGGGAGTATGTGAGTGTTATCAGTGTGGACAAGAATGTAGATAATTATAAAAGTACCTCTGACGTATCTTCCTATTTTAAGGATAACAAAGGACTGGACTGCTGTCATCCTGATGAAGTCAGAGAATTTGCATATATGTGTGATATGAAGCATGTCAAAGCACTCATAGAAGCCGGAGCCAGATCCATCGTGCGTAATTTCAGGTTCAGATTGAGACTTGGCGAGGACTATGAGTGGGTTTCCATGGATATAGAAGCTGAGAAAGAGCCGAGAGAGGACGGACAATGGGTTGTGTTCGGCATGAGGGCAGTCAGCCTTGACACCCTGGTGCTGGAGGATAGTCTCAGGACACTGACAAGGGTATACAGGCGTATATTCAGGATTGATGTGACGCACAATATTTGCGAGACATTGAGAGGCGGATATATAAGAAGCAGAGATGAGGTTAAGCATGACTGCCTTGGAGATTACATGAAAGACATGACTATGGGGGGTGAGATATTCCCTGACGATGTGGACAGGGTAAGAAAGTGCCTGTCTCCTGAGTTCCTCATAAAATATTTTGCAAATGGACATGACAGATTTACCATTAGATATAAGCGTAAAATGGATATGGTGTACAGATGGGTGATGACAGAGGTCATACCTACTGCTGACTATAGAGATGACAATAAGGTATTCTATCTTTATACGAGGGATATACATGAGGAGTATTCTGAGAGCATAGAGAAACAGGAGCTGTTGGAATTTTACAGTTACAAGGATACACTCACTCGTCTCGGCAATAGAAATGCATTTAACATTCTGTGCGACGCGTATGCAGACCGAAATGATAAGCGGTCGGTCGGATTCGTATTCAACGATGTGAACAAATTGAAGTATGTGAATGATCATTATGGACATAAAGAAGGAGATCTATATCTTCAGAGGGTATCGCAGATGTTGGCACAGCATTTTGGCGAAAATGCATGTTACAGGATAAGTGGCGATGAATTTGTTGTCATCATTATGGATATTGCTGAGCAGTCGTTTAACTCAATGATCGCCAGATATAAAGAGGTAATTGATGAGCAGGAGGAGGCTCCGGTTGCGTTTGGCGCAGTCTGGAAGGCTGAGGCTGATTCCATAGACAAGATAATGAACGAAGCCGAAAGACTGATGTATGAGGATAAGAAGAGATTCTATTCGAAGCATCCTGAGGTCAAGAGGCGCGAGAGCGTGGAGAATGAGGCGAATATAGCTGTAGGAACTACAAAGGATGGAGTCCCGCATTACAGGAATCTTGGAAAGACAGACAGGATATTTGATGCCTTTGCAGCTACAACACTCAGAAATTATATATTTATGGATGATCTCGATACGAATGTTACAAAATGGTCTGCAAGTGCGGTGGATTACTTTGGGCTTCCGGGGCAATACATATATGATACACAGAAAGTGTGGGAGAAGCTTATACATCCAGATGACAGAGCAATATTTGAACAGGATATTACAGAGGTATTTGCGGGGCGCAAAAAGTATCATGATGTAGAATATAGAATGAGAAACAAAAATGGTGAATATGTGGTCTGCACCTGCAGAGGTTTCATCACCAAGAAAGAAAATGGTGATCCGGAGTTCTTTGTGGGCACTGTCATAAACCACGGTGTCATAGATGGGGTTGATCCGGTGACTAACCTGCACAATCAGCATGAGTATACCAAGTATATATCAATACATTTGAGAAACAAGCAGACGATGAGCATTCTGGCAATAGGAATATCCATGTTCAACAGTATCAATATGATGTATGGATATGCATATGGCAATGCTGTTCTTAAGGATTTTGCCACAAAGCTCAAAAATGTCGTCGGTGGAAAGGGACTCGTGTTCAGACTTGACGGTGCAAAATTTGCGATTTGTTCAAACGTGTATACCAAACAGGAACTCAAAGAGGTATACAGACATGTACAGAATCTTGCACTTGACAATGTAGGTCTGAATGGCACATCGATCCCGCTTAAATTGTACGGAGGTGGTCTGATATATGACCATGTAGGAGCCGATGAGGACGTGATAAAGAGCAGTGTGGAATATGCCCTGGAGAGATCCAAGGAGGATCATCATGGTGAACTTGTATTCTTCAATGAGGAGATCAAGGACAATGATAGAATGAGACTGCAGCTGTACAGCACAATACACAAATGTGTGGCAAACAACATGGAAGGCTTTTTCATGTGCTATCAGCCTATAGCAAATTCCGAGACAGGACACATAGTAGGTATGGAGGCTCTTCTCAGATGGAAACACAAGGAATTTGGAGTGGTTCCACCGGGAATATTTATACCGTGGCTTGAGATGGAGCCGTGTTTCTTTGAACTTGGCAACTGGATAATAGAGCAGGCACTCACGGATGGTATGGAGGTTCGCAAGATCAGACCTGATTTTGTGGTGAATGTCAATATATCAGCGACTCAGCTTGAGAATCATGGATTCAGGCAGGCTGTTGTGGATATATTAAAAAAGACGAAGTTCCCTCCTGAGTATTTGTGCATAGAGCTCACAGAGAGATGTAAGAATATGGATATAGCATTTCTGAAAAATGAGCTGGAATATTTCAGGAAACTTGGAATAAAGATCGCTATCGATGATTTTGGAACGGGAAATGCTACCCTAAATCTGCTCACGGAATTACCGATAGATGAGCTTAAGGTCGATATGTCATTTGTCAGGGGAATACAGGAGAGCAAGCCTAATCAGGTCCTTGTACAGGCGGTTGTGTCCTGTGCACATGAACTCGGATACAAGAGCTGCATTGAAGGTGTCGAGGACAAGGCACTGTTCGATTATCTTCATAGGTATGGTTCCACTTACTATCAGGGATATCATTTCTCCAGACCGGTTTGTCTGGAGGATTTTAAGAAATTGTTGTGAGGATGGACGACGGACGAAGGCTGGCCCATTAGTGAGGGGGTACTGTGGTATCTTCAATCACGCTTGACTACTGTCGCTTCGATTTACTTCCATATGCACTCGGTTCCAGCAGCGATAAGGGCGTTGCTGCTTACACCTCGGCAGGAAGCATCGAAGCTCGGTAGTCCGCGCTACCGATTGCAGATATCACAGTACCCCCCTCACATACATGGGCCGGCCTTCTGACTTCATTGGTGCTATTGAGGTCTCGGGGCTGGACGTCGGCGGATCTGCGCACCAGCAAGCACCATCGAAGCACAGACGTCTGCGCTACCGATTGTCGGATATATATATTACCAAGCGGGTCTTACGTTGTGGCCGGCTTTGAGGATTGCATTTTGAAAAAATTTAAAATTGTGTTCTTTTTGGTGGATTTTGGCTTGTTTGGGAGAAAATTGTATCTAAATGAGTTTAAAAATGGCTAAAAGATACAATTCCTGGAAATTTGTGTTATTTCAGGAATTTTTTTGCAAAAAAGATAAAATTTTGTGCTCTTTGACTTGCTTGCTTCAGGTTGACATAGAACATGAGCGTTGATAAGATTGGGGTAATTGTGACAATATAATATGTTGGGTGTATAGTCCCGGAGAATTCCGGCGAATGAGACATACCACACACATTGCGGACTGGGCGTATAAGGAAGCTTATGGTGCCTGGGAGGATGTTGTAAACGAGGTGTGCTCAGTAAGAAGAGAAGTGCGGTGAGAATCCGTCGCAACAGCCATTACTGTATGCAGAGCATAGACTCTGGCAAGTCAGATCGCTTGCTATATATCCACTCGGAATAATGTGAAAGGAGACACGATTATGAAGAGAAGAATTTTTGCTGTGTGTATGGCGATGTGCACGATGGCAATGGTTATGTTCACGGAAACAACAGGAAATGCTGTGAACGTGTATGCGGCGGCTGATGTAACGGATTCTACGATATATGCAGAGTCGGATGGTGTAACAGATTCTACGATATACACAGTGCCAGACGATATGACGAATCCAGCAGTATCTACAGCGACGAATGACGAGACGGATCCGGTGACAGGAACTGCGACAGAGGAAACTGCAGATGTGGCTATGGTTGATTACACACAGGCCCTTGGCAATACTCTTGTATATCTGAGGAAGACTGCGGATGATCCACAGTATGAGGCTGAGTGGAATGTGATGACTCTTGCCAGATGCGGTTATGAGGATGAGGCATGGTATGGAGAATACTATGACAATATTGTGAAATATGTTCAGTCATGTGTTGAGGAGACAGGTTCTCTGAAGCTCGATAAAAAGCAGTATAAGGGTACGGATAATTCCAGGGTAATACTGGCCTTAACTGCGATTGGCGCTGATGCCACAGATGTTGGTGGATACAATCTGCTTGAGCCATTGGCCGATATGAATTATGTAACAACACAGGGAATCAATGGCCCGGTGTTTGCGTTGATTGCATTTGACACGGTAGGTTATGATATTCCGAAGCTTCCGGATGGAAGTGACGGTGTTCAGACGACAAGAGAAGGACTTGTTGAATATATCCTTGGACGGGAGCTTTCTAGTGGTGGTTGGGCATTTTCTGGTAGTAATGCTGACCCGGATATGACAGGTATGACAATTCAGGCACTTGCGCCGTATTACAAGTCTAACACAGAGGTTAAGACGGCGGTTGACAGGGCGCTTGATGTAATGTCGGGGCTGCAGAAGGCTGATGGTGGATTTGCTTCATGGGGAACTGTGAATTCTGAGAGCTGTGCGCAGGTGATATGTGGATTGCTTGATATAGGCAGGGATGCCGGAACAGATGAGGCATTTGTCAAAAATGGACATTCTGTGCTGGATGCTTTGATGGAATTCTATGTTGCAAGTGCCGGTGGATTTGCGCATGCGGCAAATCAGAATGGAGAACTGGTTGTAAATGGAATGGCTTCGCAGCAGGCAGGATATGCTCTGGCTGCCTATGACAGATTCAAAAAAGGAAAGAACACACTGTATGATATGTCTGATGTAAAGCCATTATATATCCGATCCGTGGCGACAGCGGATGTGAAACTCAGCACCAGCACGTATGTGTACGACGGCAAGGCCAAGAAGCCGGGCGTGACGGTGAAGATTGGTGACAGAGTGCTTAAGGATGGCGTGGATTACACCATTTCATATCAGAACAATGTCAATATTGGCAATTCAGCAAAGGTAGTGGTGACCGGCAAGGGAATATTCAAGGGCTCAGCCAGCAAGACATTTGTCATAAAGATGGCTGCGCCGGCTAAGACGAGTGTGTCGGCGGGTAATGGAGCAGCAGGCATAACAGTAAAGTGGAAGAAAGCGGCACGGGCTGACAGATATGTGGTGCTCAGAAAGGTTGGAAATGCAAAGAATTGGACGACTGTGGCCACCACAAAATCTCTGAGCTACACTGACCGGAAGGTTGCAAATGGCAAGAAATATATCTATGCAGTTAAGCCTGTTGGAAGTGGCGGGGAGGCTACGTATACGACCCAGACAATATACAGGGTCAATCAGGAAAAGATAACAAAGATAAAGTCAACGGTGAAGAAAAAGTGCACTGTGACTTATAAAAAAAATGCGAGTGCTTCGGGTTACAGGGTGATGTATTCCACGGATAAGACATTTAAAAAGAATGTCAAGGTGTACAGGGCATCGGTAAACAAGAAGACAAATGTGACGTTGAGCGGACTCAAGGCGGGAAAGCGGTATTATGTCAGAGTTCAGGGATTCAAGAAGGTTGGAAAGACTTATTATTACGGAGCATGGAGCAAGAGTGTAAACGTTGTGATCCGAAAGAAGTAGGTATATGGATAAGATCAAAGGATTTGTAAAGAAATATAAGAAACACATAGGTGGAGCTGTGATTGTTCTGCTGATCCTAGTGTGGGCTTTCTGGTACGGGGGAAATGCGCCGGGAGCCAGAGGTTTCAAGCTGGAAAAGACCGAAGAGGGAGTCACAACTGAAGCTGTAGGCGGTGCGGAACTGACGGAGACAACGAAGAGTGCGACAGAGGAAAATACTGATGCAGGGAATGACAGGAAAAAGAAATCAGACAGTTCTGTAACCGATACCTCCTCAGGAACTCATTCGGATTCTGATACATCGGAAACAGAATATCAGACTTCCGCTGAGAGCACATCGGAGAATGTGACGGAGCGAAATACTGAGACAACCACGGAGAAGAAGACGGAGGCTACTACAAAGAAGAATACCACCACGGAGTCTCAAAAAACAACGGAGAATAAGCCGGGGACCACGGCGACTACGGAAAAGCGGAAACCGGATAAGACAACTGCTGATTCTTCTGCCACGACAAAGGCAACCACAGAGAATACAACTGAGGCGCCGAAGAAAACCTACAGTTGCACTATATCAATAGGATGTTCCACAATATTTGACAATCTGGAACTGCTAAGACCGGAGAAAAAGGACTATGTACCTGATGATGGTGTCATTCTGGGAACTGTGACTGCCACATTTGAGGAGGGGGACACAGTATTCGAAGTGCTTAAGTCGGTGTGCAGGGATTATGGTATACAGCTTGAATATTCATGGACGCCTATGTATGGAAGTTATTATATAGAAGGAATTCACAATCTGTATGAATTTGACTGTGGTGATGGCTCAGGCTGGATGTACTCGGTAAATGGCTGGTTCCCGAATTATGGCTGTTCAAGCTATGAACTCAAGCAGGGAGATGTGATAAAATGGCTCTATACATGTGACCTGGGAGCAGATGTTGGATCCGAGATGCATTGACAGATTCGCTGAGACATGGGTACTGGACATAGTGATTGATAGGAGATAAAAATATAATTGTGAAAAGACAGGATTCATTTTCCACATATCACCCTATAGTCAATCTGGTATACTTTATATTCACTATAGGATATGCCCTGGCATTTACCCATCCGGTTTGCCTGGGCATGTCTTTTATAGGGGCATTTGTGTATTCGGTATTGCTTAGGGGATATGATGGCTTCAGGACTAATATAAAATATATGATCCCACTTATATTGCTGACGGCGCTCATCAACCCGGCGTTCAGCCATCAGGGAGTGACGATACTCACATATTTTCCGTCTGGAAATCCGTTGACATTGGAGTCTATAATGTATGGAATCATGGCTGCGTTTATGCTGGTGACAGTGATATGCTGGTTTTCGTGCTTTAACTGCGTTATATCATCGGACAAGATGGTGTATCTGTTCGGCAAGGCGGCGCCAGTGTTGTCACTGATACTTTCCATGACACTGAGGTTTATTCCGGACATATCAGGACAGTTTGGAAAGGTGTACAGAGCTCAGAGGGCATCTGGATACAAACCAAAAGGTTCGCATTTTGTGAGAATTAGAACGGGCTGCCATGTGTTTTCTGCCGTTGTAACCTGGGCTCTTGAACGGGCGCTTGTCACTGCAGACAGTATGAGATCAAGGGGATATGGACTTTCCGGAAGATCTGCATATTCACTGTATATATTTAGAAAAAGTGATACTAAAGCGCTTGCATTTATACTTGTGTGTGGATTGTATGTGCTGGCCGGCAGTGTGTGCGGAGGATTTGCGTTCTGGTATTATCCGTCTATAAGAGGAAGTATAAGTGGTACACTTACTGTAAGTATGTATGTAGTGTATGTATGTCTTATATGTGTTCCAATATATATGCAGGCAAAAGAAAATTTTAAGATTCGCAAAATGTGACAAAGGAGAAGCGGTGAATATATTAGATATAAAAGAACTGACATTTGCATATCCCGATAGCAATGATGATTCGGGCGAGAGATATTTGCCTGATGCATTGAAAAATGTGACACTATCAGTGGGACAGGGGGAATTCGTGGTCATATTGGGAAGTTCCGGATGTGGAAAGACCACACTTCTTAGGCAGTTGAAGACAAGTATCGCTCCTCACGGAAGATCGTCCGGGAAGATAGAGTTCAAAGGAAGAAGCCTGGAGGAGATGGATGACCGGACATCAGCAAGGCAGATCGGATTTGTACAGCAGGATGTCGATGCACAGCTTGTCACTGATAAAGTGTGGCATGAGCTGGCATTTGGATTGGAGAGTCTGGGATACGATAATGGATATATCAGACGACGCGTTGCGGAGATGTGTTCATTCTTCGGGTTATCCGGGATATTCCACAGGCGTGTCGCAGAGCTGTCTGGCGGACAGAAGCAGATGGTGAATCTTGCGTCGGTCATGGCTCTGTCTCCGGAGGTGCTGATACTGGATGAACCAACCAGCCAGCTCGATCCGATAGCTGCGAATGAATTCATAGCATGTCTTGTGAGAATCAACAGGGAGCTTGGCACGACCATCATCATGACTGAGCATAGGCTGGAGGAGGTGCTTCCGGTGTGCAGCAGAGCGGTGGTCATGGATGAAGGCACAGTGCTGTGTCAGGGAACTGTCAAGGAGGTAGCTGCCACTCTGAAAAATGAAGGACAGAGGTTAAAGGAAAAAGGTATAAACAGAAATGGATTGTATCTCTCCATGCCGGCGGCTGTCCAGGTGTATCTGGGGCTTGATGGCTCGGATGAATCTCCGGTGACCGTAGCGGAGGGGCGAAACTGGTTGTCACAGTTTGACAGTAAGTACAGGGAATCGGGGCATGAGGTTGCGCCTGGGTATGTGCTGGTGGATGAAGGGGATGCTAGGGAGGCAGATGGTCAGAAAACTGACCATGGTGCTGTAGAAAATACAAGAAAAATTGCGAATCGTCAGGACAAGTCCTGGGCAGTCAGGATAGATGAGGTTCACTTCAGATACGACAAGGGTTCGCAGGAAGTACTTCGCGGTCTGGATCTTGACATATACGAGAATGAGATACTCATGATAAATGGAAGCAACGGATGCGGCAAGTCGACGTTGCTCTCCCTGATAGCGGGGGTAAATAAGCCGTACCGTGGAAGAATAAAGATAAAACAGGGTAAAAGTGTGGGCATGCTCCCACAGAACCCGGAGCTTCTTTTCACAAGACGTTCTGTACGGGAAGAACTGGTGGACGCAAGTGACAGAAAAAAGCTGGTGGACATAGTGAGGTTCTGTAAGCTGGAGCATTTGATGGACAGACATCCTTACGATTTGTCAGGAGGAGAGAAGCAGAGGCTGGCACTTGCAAAGGTACTTCTGTATGATCCTGATATTCTGCTCATGGATGAGCCGACAAAGGGGCTTGATAATGGGTTTAAGGCAGAACTCAAGTGTATGCTCAGAGATCTGCAGCGACATGGCAAGACCATAGTGGTGGTGAGCCATGATGTGGAATTCTGCGCTGTGGCGGGAGACCGCATAGCGCTGCTGTTCGATGGCGAGCTTGCCACAGTGAACGGCGTACAGGAATATCTGGCGGGCAACAATTTCTTCACCACTGCGGCGGCAAGGATCTCCCAGGGAATACTTCATGGTGCTGTTACTGTGACCGACATATTGAGGGCATATGGCGTTTCTGACAGCGAAGCCGGAGGGGAAGGCAGCTCTGGTGGTGACTCACGTGAGCCCAGATGTGAAGATGCAGATGTGGATGATGATAACAGGATTCCTGACGCTGAAATAACCAGAGATATTGTGCTGACGAAGGAGCGGGAGACGGATCCCCTGAAATGGTGGCAGATACTCACGATATCTGTCACGTCGGTGATCATCATATTCTGCTTCTGGCAGACCATGGCCCAGTCCAATCTGGCAGATCTTGTGCAGAGAGGGATGACCATCACGTCAAAGGGATGGAAATATCTGGCTATGTATGGAGTGATGATATGTGCCATAGCGGGGCTGCTCCTTGCTATAAGACCTGTCACCAAAAAGAAGAACGAGGATATCGTCATGGAAGCTGCCGGTCACAGATCCGTCAGGAGAACGATATTAAGTATAGTGGCTATGCTCGTTGTGATTCCACTTACGATATGGTTTGGATGCGAGAGACTTGGAGACAAAAAATATTATTTTATATCTCTGCTGATTATAATAGAGGTAATGATCCCGTTCTTCGTATCATTTGAGGGAAGAAAGCCCAAGGTAAGGGATATAGTCATATTGGCGGTTATGTGTGCTCTGGCCGTCACGGGCAGGGCGGCATTCTTCATGCTCCCGAACTTCAGCCCGACCATGGCCATAGTGATCATATCCGGAGTGGCATTTGGCTGCGAAGGAGGATTTGTGGTCGGCGCAATGTCCATGTTCGTGTCTAATTTCCTGATGGGGCAGGGCCCGTGGACTCCGTGGCAGATGTTTGCCATGGGACTGGTGGGGTTCATGGCGGGACTCTTCTTCTCCAAAAGCGGAGTGCGGACAAAGAACACGACAAAGCTTGGACTGTGCATATTCGGTGCACTTATCTGTATCCTGATATACGGCGGAATAATGAATCCGGCGTCGTTGATAATCTGGCAGCCGGCTGTGAACAGGAGCATGATCATAGCGTCATATGTGACGGGATTCCCATTTGACGTGGTGCATGGAACTGCAACGGTGATATTCCTGTGGCTGCTGGCAAGACCATTTCTTGAGAAGCTTGACAGGGTGCGAATCAAGTATGGTGTTCTGTAGACAAATAATAAAATGATTGAGGATTACTGCTATGATAAGAAATGAGAAACTGGAAGATATCTCAGATGGAAGATTATACGATGCGAATGATATGGTGAAGGCGTACTGCGATGAGTGCAAGGGGTGCCATGCCTGCTGCACAGGGATGGGGAGTTCCATCATCCTTGATCCACTGGACGTGATGAGACTTTGTAAGGAGACCGGCAAGAACTTTACGCAGCTGCTTGAAAAGGAGCTTGAGGTCAATGTGGTGGATGGTCTGGTGCTTCCAAATATAAGGATGACGGCGGATAAGTGCCCATTCTTAAACGATGAGGGCAGATGCAGCATCCATAGCGCGAGACCTGGCTTTTGTAGACTCTTTCCACTTGGCAGATATTACACCGATGACGGATTCAGATACATCCTGCAGATACATGAGTGTGAGCGCGCGGGCAGGACTAAGGTCAAGGTGTCGAAATGGATAGATACAGAGGACTTGCCGCGGTACACGAAATATATAAATGACTGGCACAAGTTCCAGAAGGACATGCAGAGAAACTTGATCGAGTATATGCGCGCTGGCGAGGATGAGACAGCGAGAAATCAGACCATGCTGGTGCTGCAGGTTATGTATGTGGGAATGTATGATGCGGAGAAGGATTTCTATGATCAGTTTGATGCCAGACTTGCGCACATTAGGAGTCTGCTGTGTATGACGGAGTAGAAAGGGATGGAATGGAGTATCTGGATGTAATTTTGTTTACCTTGTATCGGAAGTCACTTGATCATACAGAGTTATAAATGTAAAAACAGGGTATAGAGTTTATATGGGAAAAGTTAGAGATATCATAGATAAGACATTTGAATATGGACAGGGCAGAGGTGAACTGCCGGGAGTCAATGAACTGGCTGAAGCTATAGAAGTGCTGTCACGGATAGAGGATGTTACGGCTGCGTCAAATGTAAAAATGAAGATGATGGATGGGCAAAGTCTGGAAGAATCCCCCCAGAATGTGAAGATGTCAGGTGATTCCAGTGACCTTCAGAACGGCATTAGTGACTTTGAGTATCTCAGAAGGAAGGCTTACGATCTGGCTCATCAGAGTTTTGGCAACAGGATATATATAAGAGGACTTATCGAGTTTACGAACATTTGCAAGAATGATTGCTACTACTGCGGTATCAGAAAGAGCAACAGCCACGTTGACAGATACCGTCTGACAAAGGATCAGATTCTGGCTTGCGCCGATGAGGGATATGTGTTGGGATTTCGCACATTTGTGCTTCAGGGAGGCGAGGACGGAGGCTTTTCGGATGAGGCTATAGCTGACATTGTGAGATGCATCAAGGAGAGATATCCGGACTGTGCTGTCACGCTGTCATTTGGCGAGCATCCATATGAGACTTACAGGCTGTGGCGGATGGCCGGGGCGGACAGATATCTTCTGAGACATGAGACCGCGGACAGGGTGCATTATGAAAGATTACACCCGGATTCGATGAGCTATGACAACAGAGTCGGATGTCTGTACGATCTTAAAAGTCTTGGATATCAGGTGGGAAGCGGATTCATGGTGGGATCGCCGTATCAGACGCCGGTGAATCTGGCTGAGGATCTGCATTTCCTTGCGAAGTTGCAGCCACAGATGATAGGAATCGGGCCGTATGTTCCTCACAAGGAGACGCCATTTGCGAAGATGAAGCAGGGAACGGTCAGGCAGACGTTGGTGATGATAAGCCTGCTGAGACTGATGTTCCCGAAGGCACTCATACCATCCACCACATCTCTCGGAACGATAGCGGCGGATGGCAGGGAGCGTGGGTTTATGCACGGTGCGAATGTGGTCATGCCGAATCTGTCTCCTGTGTCTGTCCGAAAGAAATACGAGCTCTACGACAACAAGATATGCACGGGGGAGGAATCAGCTCAGTGCCGCGGCTGCCTTGACAGGCGCGCAGAGGCGTTCGGATTCCAGGTAGTTGTCGATAGAGGAGACTACTGATCTGCGTCTGCTCCTTGAGGACTCGCGTAAGCTCATTTTTACTCTCTCTCTTCCTTGATGAACATGAACAGAAAGCTCACGAACAGCAGACAGCAGGAGAACCAGATGGTCCTCATATCAAATATACGGATGAAGTGACCGCCCACAGCGGCACCGATTCCGAATAGCAGGATGATCGCCCAGTAGCATAGGGATTTGAACAGTGTGTTCCTGTCCTTTGTTCTGAAGTATGCACACAGGGCATCTGTGCCGCTTCGGATATTTCCAATGCACATGGTGCTGGCAAATGCGTAGCCGTTGACCTTCCTGAATGCCTGAACCTGCATGGCACATGAAAATGAAACCATGGCATTTGCGAGAAGATTGAGTTTTATGGGAAGAAATCCCACGATAAGAAGCAGAAAAATCTCACACAATACAACGATCTGTCTCCAGTGAAACTGCTGCATATTCTGAAATTTCTGTTTTATACACTCGGCAGCAGCAATTCCAAGCGCAAAAAATAATAGAGGAACGGCATAGTGTACACACATTCTCCAGTTTCGGTCTACAAGATTCTGACCGAGAAGAACTATGTTGCCTGTCTGTGCATTTGCAAATACCTTTCCTCTGAATATATAGGTATATGCATCCTGCAGACCTCCTGATACTGACAGGAAGGCCGCAGTGATGAAAGATTCTGACATTTGTCTATGTGGATAAAACTTCATGGTTCATATACTCCTTGGTTGTAGATTTGACATTCAGGCGCTGATCCCATCTGGGGGACGGAGGTGCCTGTCCCCATTTGGGGATCAGGTGCAGTACCTGAAGGTTTTGTCCGTCAGGATCCTTGCAAATATCAGTCCAAGTGGCAGGGCTATGATGATCATGATGGCAGCTGCAAACCAGGACACGGCATCGGAAAGTGACATGATTCCAAAGTTGTATATTGCACGATAAAGATAAAGCCCTGGAACCATGATGACTATGGATGGGACTGTCAGAGAGATTCGCGGATAACCGTTGGTGCTTTTGATGAATGAAGCGAGCAGTCCGGCCGTGAGGGCTCCGGCAAATGCGGCGGCAGCTGCAGGGATGCCGGCAAGATCTACCAGTTCAAGACGGAGAGTGTTGGCTATGGCACCGATGGCAGCGGCTGTGGCGGCCATGTGTATGGAGCTGTTGAACATGATGGAGAATCCGAACACACCACAGAAGCTGGCAATCAATCTGAATACCAGATGAAGTCCTGGTGTTATGTCGAGTGCTACAAAATCCTGTGGGTGAAGCTTCAGCAGAAGCGCCATGATCCATGCGAACATCGTTGCCACAAGCACAATGATGATCGAGTATGTAAGCCTCTCAAGTCCTGATCTCAGATCCAGCTTTGAAAGGTCTATGCCGCTGGTGATGAATGGAAAACCCGGTATGATGAACAGCATTGAGCAGATATATCCGGCTTCGTGGAAGGCGGGTATATGGAATGCCAGTTCAGCGGCCTTTAGCAGCAGTGCGTACACAAGACAAGCGGCTGACACGGATACCGCTATGTTCATATATAAAGTAAAATGGTGTTTGATAAGCTTTGTCCTTATGAGGTTTCCAATTCCAGCTGCGACAAATGCCAGCATCATTTCTACAGGCCCGCCGCCTAGAAGAAATGTGAAGGCACAGCAAGCGAGGGCAGAGGCAAGTCCGAGACGGAGAGGAGAGTACAAGGTATGTATTTTTTCTATCTCATCAAGTCTCTGATGGATTTCCTCACCGGTCAGATGCGCCTCTTCATTTGGAAAATTGTCAACAAACTGCTCCATTCTGTAGAGTTTTGAGGTGTTCACGCCTGTATTGGCGATGCACAGGGACTGTGATACACAGTCGTGACCGTCAAAACAGTTGAATTCTATGGACATGAGTCCGACATCGACGGTACATGTGACACCCAGTTCTTTGGAAAGCCTGTTCATGGAAGTACGGACACGCCATGCACCTGTTCCGCATGAGAGCATGATAAGACCGACTCTGCCTATGACAGAAGCCTTTTCAATCAGACCTGCCTTGCATATGAGTACATTGCTGTCGGCACTGGCGTAGTCATGCCATGGGATCTCCATGTGATTTTTCTCCATAATGTCTATGTACGATTCTGCATTTGCGTTTTTTGCATTCTTACTTTTCCGCATATATGATCGCCTCGGCTTTCGCAACGTGTCTTTCCAGATTCTTCATGAGCAGTGAATCCGGCAGGAATATTCCAAGCTCGTCATATCGCATGCCTTGTTTGTCCAAAGTATCCTGACCGTAGAATACAAATGCCATGGGAAGATTCTTCTCCAGTTCAACCATGATGTCCCACACAGCACAGTATGCCTCAGCTTCGGTTTCCTTGAGCTTTACCGTGTCCGGCAGCTCTCTGATGAGCAGGACTCCAGTGCACTCCTCAAGGATCTTCTGTCCGACTTCCATATTGTCAGAAGTGTATTCATGGCTGTATCTGTACGCCTTTGCAAGATACATATTCTCGTTGTGTGTCATATGTGTGTATATATCGTGAAAGTGCTGATAATCCTTTTCTCTTACAGAGTTTCTGAATTCAGGCAGAAGTTCGCCGTGCTCACCGGTCATGATGACAGGATTGGTCTTGCCATCGGCGTTGAAGCGATATGGGATGAGGTAGGAATTCCTTAGCAGATCGAACATGGTATTGTTGCAGATGGACATGAGGAATGCCGACATATCTCTGTCCAGATAAGCTGAGAGCAGTGATTTTGTAAATTCTTCCGGTGAAAGATTGCAGTCGAAGTCATCATTGCAGAACAGGTAATTACAGAATGTGTCCATGAGCTTTTCACATGCCCAGGGATCCCTGAGGATTTTTTCAAATAATATTTCTGATTTTTCTTCCCTTGGGAAAATGGTCTTTTCTTCCATAGATATGCGCATCCTTTCATATGATAAATGCTGTCTTGTCATTTAAATCTGGTTAGATTATACTATTGGAGTAGCAATAAGTGAAAATCATAATTGATATGGCAGTGATAACAAAATGATATGTCGGGGATGCTGCATGGAAAATAATTTTAAGAAAGGGAGTATAGCAGACATGTAATATAGTCTGTGGCTAACAATAGATTATGAACGTTAATTTCGAGTATTATAAGATATTTTATTATGTTGCGAGATATCATAACTTTACCAAAGCCGCAAAGGTTCTTGGAAACAGTCAGCCAAATGTGACCAGGGCGATGAACTGCCTGGAGCAGCAGCTTGGAAGGATACTATTTGTCAGGACAAACAGGGGTGTACAGCTCACAAGAGACGGGGAACAGCTCTATTCATATGTGGAGGCTGCAATGTCACAGCTTCTGACGGCGGAGGATGAGCTGGCAGATGGTGAGAATCTCACTCACGGAAGTATAACGATAGGTGTCAGTGAGACGGCGTTAAATATATATCTGTTGGACAGACTGCGGGCATTTCACATGGCGTATCCGGGTATAAATCTCAAGATATACAACCATTCTACACCTCAGGCTGTGGATGAAGTGAAGAATGGAAGTATAGACTTTGCAGTAGTTACAACTCCGGCTGATGTGGAGGCTCCTCTCAAGAAGATCGTGCTGCAGTCATATCGTGAGATACTTATCGGCGGAACGACATTTTCTTCACTTAAAAAGCAAAAACTGTCCATTGCGGAGATGAGGAACTATCCTATGATCTGTCTAGGCAGGGAGACTATGACATTCAGATTCTACGACAGAATATTCAGGGAGCATGGCGTGGAGCTTGCGCCGGACACAGAGGCGGCCACCACGGATCAGATACTGCCACTTGTGAAGTGTGAGCTTGGACTTGCATTTATACCGGAACTGATGGCGAGGGAGGCAGTAAAGAACAAAGAGGTTGTAAAGCTTTCACTTGAGGAAAAGCTTCCGGACAGGAATGTATGTCTTGTGTATGACTGCCTGCACCCGCTGAATGAGGCAGCAAAGCAGTTCAAGAAAATAATAGTAGAAAGCAGGTGAGAATATGACACTTCAGCAGCTTAGATATGTGGTGATGGTTGCGGATACGGGCACGATCACCGAGGCAGCGAACCGGCTGTATATATCCCAGCCAAGCCTGACAAATGCCATCCATGAGCTGGAAAAAGAGATGGGGATAAATATATTCAACAGGTCAAATAAGGGAATAAGTCCGTCCATAGAGGGCGAGGTCTTCCTCGGCTATGCGAGACAGGTGCTTGAGCAGGCGAAGGTCCTTGAGGACAAATACAAGGGGGACGATGGCGGCAAGAAGAGCTTCTGCGTGTCCACCCAGCATTATTCATTTGCGGTAAATGCATTTGTTGACCTGATAAAGAGGTATGGACAGGACGAATATGATTTCAGCATAAGGGAGACACAGACCTATGAGATCATAGATGATGTCGCCAGGATGAGAAGCGAGATCGGAATATTGTTCATGAATGACTTCAATGAGAAGGTGCTGAACAAGATCCTCCGGGCAAATGACCTGGAATTTCATGAGCTGTTCGTGGCAAAGCCTCACGTGTTCATAAGCAGAAAGCATCCATTGGCGAAGAATGATATCATAACAAATGAAGAACTGGAGGCGTATCCATATCTGTCATTTGAGCAGGGGGAGCACAACTCTTTTTACTTCTCGGAGGAAATATTCTCCACAACGGAGAGAAAGAAAAATATAAGAGTCAGGGATAGAGCGACACTGTTCAATCTGCTGATAGGCCTGAATGGATATACTGTGTGCAGCGGTGTCATAGATGAAAAGCTGAACGGCAAGGACATTATATCGGTGCCGCTGGCAGATGAGAGCGATATGAGGATTGGCTATATCGTCCACAGAAAGGCGATCCTCAGCAGACTTGGAAATACCTATCTCGGTGCGTTGGCAAATTATCTCACGGCTGGCAGTGACGAGCCGGAGGATTCAGTAAAAATTCCTCAGAGAAAGCTCCAGCGCAGAGGGCGCTTCAATGAGATGAGGGATGACGGAGAGCCTGCCTGTGGAGATGTGACGGAGAAGGCTGCGGAACATATGAGAAGGGTTAAAGCCACATAGCTGACATAGAATACAAGATATAAATATAGCGCGGATATAGCGTAAAACTATATTCACGCTATATTTTTATGTATTATACAAGTGAGGGATGTCTTTATATAATGTGGAGCAGACGCATGAAAGGCGCTTCGCACGGCGTCTGCGTACTACGCAAGGAATCTCCCGCAAGCGGGTCCTCCTTACGAAAATTTGTGGAGCAGACGCATGAAATTACAGGAGGATATGATGAAGACATCGGTTATAGGATTTCCAAGGGTGGGAACATTAAGAGAGTTAAAATTTGCATCTGAAAAATATTTCAGACATGAGATAACGGCGCAGGAGCTTACAGGAATTGCAGCGGATCTCAGACACAGACACTGGATGACACAGGTGGCAGCAGGGATAGGCTTTATTCCATGCAACGACTTTTCATTTTACGATATAGTGCTTGATACAGCAGTTCTTCTCGGAATTGTGCCAAAGAGATACAGAGAGCTAAATGTCTCAAAGCTTGACACGTACTTTGCCATGGCAAGGGGGTATCAGGGAGAATCCGGGGATGTGAAGGCTCTTGCGATGAAGAAGTGGTTTAACACAAACTATCATTATATAGTTCCGGAGATAGAGGATGACACAGTGATAAGCCTTGACTGCGAGAAACTTACAGGTGAATACGAGGAGGCCAAGGAACTGGGGATCAAGACAAAGCCTGTGGTTATAGGACCGTACACAATGCTTAAGCTCTGCAGATATGTGGGATCAAAGAATGCAGAAGACTTTGCTGATGATGTGGCAGAGGCTTACAGACAGCTCATCGCCGAGTGCGATGAAGAGAATGTGGAGTGGCTGCAATTTGATGAACCATCATTGGTGAGAGATATGGATGACGATGATAAGGCACTTTTCCACAGGGTGTATGACAGGGTATTTGCAGATCGTGCAGACTGTAAGATACTTCTCCAGACATACTTCGGTGATGTGAGGGATG
>NZ_JBEHVV010000048.1:0-21995 GCF_040227395.1 Coprococcus sp. RTP21428st1_C9_RTP21428_210409 | reverse complement strand
ACCTCATTCACAAGACCCATGCCCTTTAAGGAGCTGACCTTGCCCTTAGGACCAGCAGTGTCTGACACCGCTATACCGCAGCTCTCCTGCCCACGGTGCTGCAATGCAAACAGACCATAATAGATCGTGTTCGCCACATCATTTCCATCGAAATCATAGATACCGAAGACTCCGCACTCCTCGTGCATCTCGTCCTCGTCATAATAATGAGATCTTAAACATTCGTTCATAAATATATGCCTCTCATGTTATATTATTGTAACTGTCACGGCCACATAATTCTCATCGTATGTCTGGTAACAGTCATATCTTTCACCACATAAAACTTTATCTGTTTTACCACAACATGTCAACAGATAAATTCTATCATTTTTAGGATTATACCCCACTTTTTTCATGCATTTTCACCAACAGCAGTATATTTCGCAAGTATTTATCTATTTAAACTTGAGAAAATCCACATCTCTCTGTCACAACCCCGCCTCACCGGTCGCGCTGTACTTCTCTCCTGACGCGGCAGGTTACCACATAGTCCTTCCGGCTTCCACCTGGAATTGAAAAAAGCCCAAAAGATACAAATTTTACGTACTTTGTATCTTTTGAGCTTTTATACCACTCTCTACTCCACTGCGTATCCCTTTGCCTTTATGAGATCCACCATCTTGTATACATACTTCTCACACAGCTCATCTGTGGCTGCCTCGACCATAACTCTGATGACAGGCTCTGTACCGCTCTGTCTGAGAAGAAGTCTTCCGTCGTCTCCAAGCTCTGCTGCTATCTCATCGTTCAATTTCAGCACATCAGCATCGTTCATGACTGCATCCTTGCTTGAAACTTTGACATTCACAAGGAGCTGTGGATATATCGTCAGGCTGTGGAACAGCTCTGAGAGCTTGACCTTACGTCCAAGTATAGTCTCCATGATCATCAGTGAGGTGAGGACACCGTCACCGGTTGTTGCATACTTGGAGAAGATGATATGTCCTGACTGCTCGCCGCCGATGGAATGTCCATGCTCCATCATATTTTCGAACACGTACTTGTCACCGACTGCCGTCTTCTCATAGTTGATGCCCTTCTTGTCAAGTGCTTTGTAAAGTCCAAGGTTGGACATGATAGTTGTGACGATGGTATTGTTGTTCAGCTCGCCCTTATCCTTCAGATAACGACCGCAGACATAGAGTATCTTGTCTCCATCCACGATCTCGCCCTTGTCGTCCACTGCAAGACACCTGTCCGCATCACCGTCAAATGCAAATCCCACATCAAGTCCCTTCTCCTTGACAAATGCCTGAAGCTTTTCAATGTGTGTTGAACCACAGTCCGTGTTGATGTTTGTTCCATTTGGTTCATTGTTGATGACATATGTCTTTGCTCCGAGAGCGTCATACACCGACTTTGCAACCAGATATGACGCACCATTTGCACAGTCAAGACCAATTCTCATTCCCTTGAAAGGTCTGGTAGGGATCGTGAGCAGATAACCTATATATCTGTTTCTTCCCATTGTGTAGTCGGTGGTCTTACCGATGCTGTCCTTCTTTGCAAATGGTATCTCGCCAAGCTCACCATCTATATACTGCTCGATCTCATTCTCGATGGCAGCCTCAAGCTTGTAGCCCTGACCATTGATTACTTTGATTCCATTGTCATAGTATGGGTTATGGCTGGCTGAGATCATGATACCGCAGTCAAAATCACCTGTGCGGACTATATAAGACACACTAGGTGTAGGTGTTACATGCATCAGGTATACATCAGCTCCGCTGGCTGTAAGTCCCGCAACCAGAGAATACTCGAACATGTAGCTTGAAAGTCTCGTATCCTTTCCGATGACGACATGTGCCTTCCCATCCTCATGCTGCTTGCCATAGTAGTAGCCAAGGTATCTTCCAACCTTATAGGCATGCTCCACTGTAAGGTCTACATTTGCCTCGCCTCTGAATCCATCTGTTCCAAAATATTTACCCATTGTAAAATCCTCGATTCTATTATTCTATAACCTCATCCTGCTCGCTTTCCTGAACGACCAGAAGATCTATCGCTCTCCTGTGGATGTGTATCTTGGTCTCCTTATATTCTCCGCCGAACTCACCATCACATGTCCATGCAACCGGATCCTCTGCATCAAACTTGACCCTGTGAGCCCTGAATGAAACCATGCTCCTCTCATTCACATCACCTGTAAGGAGTGCCCTGACCACTCTCTCCAGATCAGCCGGTGTCTTCATTGTCCTTATCAGTACTCCCTCAAAAAGTCCGTCATCGAACTCAACTCCTTTTCGGGTTATACTCTTAAACCCTCCAACGGATACCGAGTTGGACACCATACCGAATATAAACTCGCCTTCCTGCTCGTCCCCGTCTATTGTAACCTTCATCTTGTAAGATGGTACATTTGCCAGGCTTTTTATCCCCTGCAATACATATGCCGCATGCCCAAATATATTCTTCATATTCTGCGGCGTTGCATATGATGTATCTGAGAACATTCC
This sequence comes from Coprococcus sp. RTP21428st1_C9_RTP21428_210409, assembly GCF_040227395.1. NCBI lineage: Bacteria > Bacillati > Bacillota > Clostridia > Lachnospirales > Lachnospiraceae > Coprococcus > Coprococcus sp. RTP21428st1_C9_RTP21428_210409. The sequence continues at coordinate 19,497 of NZ_JBEHVV010000048.1, read as the reverse complement.
AAAAGCTGCGACATAAACAAAGTTCTTGTCGTTCAGACTTCCTATATCTATGGAGAACGGCTCTGCCTTCACTATCATCTCAGCCGCCTCAACCGTCTCTCTCGGTATGTCCATGCTCCTTGCAAAGTCATTGGTGGAGCCACACGGAATATATCCAAGTGGAACCCTTATCCCGCTCTTCATATATCCTGTAACTGTGTTGCCCAGGGTTCCATCGCCCCCCGCACATACGATCACATCGTAGTTTGCGCCTTCCTCCTGAACAATTCTCTCTGCGTCATCTGCCGATTTCGTAAGATATGTCCTGACCGCGTAATCGTTATTGCAGAACACTTCCAGCACATCCACCAAAGAATTCTTCAGAGTAGTCCTACCCGCTTTGGGATTCATGATGAACAGCATATTCTTCATACTTTCAATAACACAACCTTTCCCTTTGATACTGCTTATTTACTTGTGATCCTCCTTGTACTTCATGTACAGATCATACCCCTTCTTGCGGAGCTTGCATGATGGACAATGTCCGCAGCCCTCGCCCTTGATGCCATTGTAACATGTGAGTGTCATATCTCTGATAACATCCAGTCCGCCCAGCTCATCAGCCATCTTCCATGTCTCCATCTTATCGATCCACATCAATGGTGTTATTATATCAAACTCGTAGTCCATTGCAAGGTTAAGTGTTGTATTTAACGATTTGATAAATATATCCCTGCAGTCCGGGTATCCTGAGAAGTCGCTCTGGGACACTCCTGTTATTATATCAGATATTCCCCTCTGTTTGGCAAATATTGCTACAAATGTAAGAAATAGCATATTTCTTCCATCGACAAATGAATTCGGCGTGCCCTCCTCAGGTGCATTTTCGTCAACCTTCATATCTGTTCTTGTCAGTGAATTTGGCGCAAGCTGATTCAACAGGCTCATGTCGAGTATGTGATGCTCCACTCCGAATTTGTCCGCGATCTCCTTAGCACACTCAAGCTCTAACGCATGTCTCTGTCCATAGTCAAATGATACGGCGTACACCTTCTTATACTTCTTGAGTGCCCACAACAGACACGTTGTGCTGTCCTGTCCGCCGCTGAATACTACAACTGCCTCATCCTTATTCTTTAAATTCTGCATGATCTCATCCTCCATATATAATCAAATATGATATTCCAGGCCACATTATAACAGTCCCGTATAAACCAATTCACCATTATCAATTCAGTGTATCGATGACTATCTTCCCGCATTGTACATCATCAGCAACTTGTTCTGCAGAGCTGTGTCGCTCTCAAATCTTCCCCTGAGAGTGGTAGTCATGGTCTTGCTTCCCGGTTTCTTGATGCCCCTTGCCGTCATGCAGCTGTGATGTGCCTCTATCATGACCGCCACGTCCTCAGTTCCCGCAGCCTTAGATATGACGTAGGCTATGTCCGAGCCTATCCTCTCCTGGAGCTGAAGTCTCTTCGCAACCATATCCGCGATCCTCGCTATCTTAGAAAGTCCGAGCACTCTTCCATTTGGAATGTATGCGACTGACACCTTCATGTCGTACATAAGCGCCATGTGATGCTCACAGTAGCTGAACACCTCTATATCCTTGACAAACACCATGTCACCGGCCTGCCTTGCCACTCCGTCCTCAGCAAATGTCTTGCCGAACATCTCGGCCAGCTCGTCATTGGTGTAGTTCATTCCCTCAAATACTTCCTCGTACATACGCGCAACCCTGTCAGGAGTCTCTACAAGTCCCTCCCTGTCAGGATCATCTCCAAGGGCAATCAATATTCCTCTTACGTGTTCCTTTATAGCCTCTTTATCTATCGCCATCTTATACACCTCTTTCTTCCGGATCCCAAATGAACTTGTGAAGCTGTAACTGAAGCTTCACATCATTCATATCGTTCTCGATCATAAAATCCACTATATCCGCAGGATTTATGCTGCCATACACAGGACTGATGAATACTCTCGTCTTCTCATCCAGCGCATACTCCCTAACTATCTCAAAACATTTTTCCAGATCCTCCTGTGAACCGACCACAAATTTCACCGAATCATTCTTGTCTATATAGTTATAATTTGCAAGGCACATGTCATTCTCCATGCCGCTGGATGGACATTTGTAATCCAGCGTGTACGATACATTTCCCCCAAGAGCCTTGAACTCTGCGATATCCACACTTCCATTTGTCTCGATCTCGACCCTTACATCATCCTCCAGCTCAAATGCAAGGAGCAACTTATCTATGTCCTTCTGTATCAGCGGTTCCCCACCTGTCAGGGTTACATTCTTCACCTTTGTTCTTCTGACATAATCGATGATCTCATCCTCTGTGAGTTCCTCGTAAGGAACGCCTGCCTCATTTGCCCACTTGGTATCGCAGTAACCGCAATCAAGATTGCATCCCGCAAATCTTATGAACACGGCAAGTTCTCCGGCTCTTGCAGCCTCACCGTTGATACTTATAAATCTCTCTACTACTCTGTATGTGCTCACGACTGTATTTCCTTTCTCCCGGTGTATATTCTCCATTCTCTCACATCTTCCAGATTTTTAGACCTGCCAGCTTCTCACCGGAATCCTATCATATATATTTACTCACAATAAGAAGCCACGTTGTTCGGTGTCTCATACACACTTGCCTCTATGACCTTGTAGCCCCGGCCTGCCATCTCATCGTATATATACTTTGCGAAATTCTCAGCAGTAGGTCTGAAATCAACCTTCACGATTCTCAGATTTTCCGCCAGCAGCGCATCCTCCGTCGCCTGCTTCAGGCTTCCCGTTTCCATGATAAGGCTGTGGTCAAAGTGATCCGCAATCTCCTTCAGATCCTTCTTCAGATTGGAGAAATCAACCACCATTCCTCTGTTCTGTGTATCGCTCTCAAGAGTCTCCGCACCGACCTTGATCTCCACCGTCCATCTGTGTCCGTGGATATTGCTGCATTTGCCGTCATAATCTTTCAAAAAATGGGCGCTGTCAAAACTTGCCTTTGTCTTTAACTTATACATAACTCCTCCTATAAGCATCCAACTGTTCACCACAAAAAAAGACCAGAATAGGACATTCTGATCTTCTTATGTCCTAGTTTTGTTTAGTGACAGGATGGTACTAATGAACTGTCAATCTATAATATTGTATTTATGCTTTATTCGTATATTATATCTGCCTATTTCCTATCAGATATACCAGCTTATGTCTCTTACTATGCTTTAGATATTAAGGAATCCCTTAACCTCTGCAAGCATATCCTCCTTGTCACATACTGTGTCGTGGAGAACCTTTGCTGATCTGATATCCTCTATAGCCTGAGGTACCTTTACACCTGAGAGCTTCTCAAGCTCGTCGACAAGCTCAAAGTCTGTCTTGGAATCATACTCAGCGTCTATAGCGTTCATAACGCTTCTTGTGAACTTGTATGGGCTTGCTGTTGACGCGATGACTGTAGGTGTCTTATCTCCTGTCTCTGCCACATACTTTTCATATACTGTAGCCGCAACTGCTGTATGTGTATCGATGATATAATCATCTGACTCATATACCTTTTTGATGGTAGCTGCTGTCTCTGCCTCTGTTGCATATCCACCATAGAACTCAGCAAGCTTTGCCTTCATATCGTCTGTGATGGTGTACACTCCATCTGTTGTGAGTTCTTTCATAAGCTCTGAGTTCTTCTCAGCATCATTGCCAGCAATCTTGTATATCAGTCTCTCAAGGTTGCTTGAAATGAGGATATCCATCGATGGTGATGTTGTGAGTATGAACTCTCTGTTTCTATCGTATGTTCCTGTCTGGAAGAAATCAAACAGAACCTTGTTGTCATTTGATGCACAGATGAACTTTGCGATTGGAAGTCCCATCTCCTTTGCGTAGTATGCAGCAAGGATATTACCAAAGTTACCTGTTGGAACGTCCACGTTGATCTTGTCGCCTGCCTTGATGGTTCCGTCTGCAACAAGTCTTGTGTAAGCGTATACATAGTATACCATCTGAGGGACAAGACGTCCGATGTTGATTGAGTTTGCTGATGAAAACTGATATCCCTTCTCATCCATGTACTTTGCAAGCTCTGCATCTGAGAACATCTTCTTTACGCCAGTCTGAGCGTCATCGAAGTTTCCTGTGATACCTACAACAAATGTATTATCTCCCTTCTGGGTAACCATCTGCTTCTCCTGAATAGGGCTTACACCGTGCTTTGGATAGAACACGATTATCTTTGTTCCAGGAACATCTGCAAATCCTGCAAGGGCAGCCTTACCTGTATCACCTGATGTTGCTGTGAGGATGACAATCTCATTCTTTACGCCATTCTTCTTTGCTGATGTTGTGAGAAGATATGGAAGGATTGAAAGTGCCATATCCTTGAATGCTATTGTTGATCCATGGAAAAGCTCAAGATAATATGCTCCTGCCTTATTCACAAGTGGTGCTATAACCGGTGTATCAAACTTTGAATCATATGCTGAATCTATACAATGCTTAAGCTCAGCCTCTGTGAAGTCTGTGAACATAAGCTTCATAACCTCGTATGCAACCTGCTGATAGTTCATCTTTGCAAGGTCTTCCAGAGACACATCAAGTGCTGGTATAGAATCTGGTACAAAAAGGCCCCCCTCATTAGCAAGTCCCTTAAGTATAGCCTGTGATGCTGTTGCTGTCTCATTTGCATTTCTTGTGCTTCTGTAGATAAGTTCCATTTGCCAATCTCCTTAATAAATATATTTAAACATTTCGTTATGTACTAAACTCAGGAATCACCTGTATTCTTACAAATAATCGTGTGCATTATAACACAGCATTTTATAAAAAACAAGCTATAGCCCTCCTCATTCGTGCGACTTTCCCAATACTTATATCACTGCATTTAAAAACCCGCCTTACGGCGGGTCTTTAATATATCTGTATATAATTTCTGATTTTTATTACTTTACATATACATCATAGTAGCCTGTTGCGAAGTTGAGAGCTGCCTGATGATTTGAGAAGTAGATGTCAAGGTGATTACCGTTGATCGCTCCACCTCTGTCCTGTACTGTGTATGTGTGACCATCCACGATGAGCTCTGTACCAAATGCAAAGTTGCTTGGTGCTGCACATGTAACACCCTCAACCGCAGGAGCACCTGAAGCTGTTGTCGGGTTATCCATGTTGCTGTACTCTCCACAGCAGATTGGGCATGGACAATATGCCGTAATCCAGAATGTTCCGAGATATGTACCTGATGTCTCACCATTCACCCACATAACCTTGTCATCAGGAAGTCCGTCTGTTGACTTCTCTGTTGATGGATCAACTGATATCTGATCGTCAGGAAGTCCTGCTGCTGACTTATCCTTATCCTTAACCTTCATCTGTGTGGTAGGCTCTGACTTTGTTGTGTCTGCTGCCTGCTGTGCAGCCTCTGTTGCACGAGCCTCTGTTGTGCTCTCCTGAACTCCACCGCTTATGGCTGAAGTCTTCTTAGCTGTCTTCTTGCTTGAGAGGGCTACTGAACCAGTCTTGTTGACATCTGACAGAGTACCATCTGCCAGTGCAACTGATGATGTTGCCTCTCCATAGTCTGCTGTGTTGTCTGCGTATAATGTATTACCTGCTGCTGCGATCGACACTCCCTTGCCCTTGGATGAAACCATGCTGTCATCTGATGCGATAACTGCGTATGATGAAAATCCAACTGCCAGGAGTACTGCTCCTATGCTAATCTTCTTTACGTTTCTTTTCAGTGATGTCTTCATTAGTTTCTGTGATTTCATACGTGATGAATCTGAAAACTTTTGCATAACCTTTTCTCCTTAATTTCTTTACGGTTTCAGAATTGTTACAAAACCGTTAAAATTTAACTCATGACGCTATTATAATCTCTGTCAAAAGAAAGGTCAAGCAAAGTGGCTATTTTTGTAAATCATGCACAATCCGCATAAAATCTTTAATTCCGTTAATGTAAACATGCAACATTTTAAAATGCTATTTTTGTGCATGTTTCACATTTTAGTACCGTAACATTTTTGAAACAAATCAGCATCTTGTATATTTTTACTTTAGAGTTTTTAATAAATTCTTTGTTTTCTGTTACATTTTTTTGTTTTTATGTTAACTCACAATGACTTTTTCAGGTGCGCTGTCAGCCCATCTACAGAGCAGTTCCTCAAGCTCCTCGTAAGTCTCAACCTGGTTCACATTGCTCCTGAGCTTTGCCGAATCATACATTCCGACTGAGTACCATGCCACGTGCTTTCTCATCTCATGGATACCTGTGTACTCACCCTTGAACTCAACCATGAGTCTCGCATGTCTCAGCATCATATCCTTCACTTCATATATGTCAGGCTTGTCCGGCAGCTCGCCATGCTCGTAGTAGTATTTCATATCGCGGAATATCCACGGGTTGCCCCTCGCACCTCTTCCTATCATAAAGCCGTCACAGTTCGTCTGCGCCCTCATGTCTATGATGTCCTGAGGAGTGTTTATATCGCCATTGCCAATGATCGGGATGATGCACGCCTCCTTCACCCTGGCTATGACGCTCCAGTCCGCATGTCCCTGATAATACTGCTGCCTTGTCCTTCCGTGCACCGCCACAGCGGCAGCCCCGCTCTCCTGGGCTATATGTGCTATCTCAGGCGCATTTATATGCTCTGAATCAAATCCGCTTCTTATCTTGATGGTCAGCGGTATACTTATAGCTTTTGCCATGGCCTCGACTATCCTTCCAACAAGAACCGGATCCTTCATCAGCGCAGATCCCTCTCCATTGTTGACCACCTTCGGCACAGGGCAGCCCATATTTACATCTATGAACGAATAACCGTTGCTCTCTATCCTCTTTGCCATCTCCGCCATGATCTCAGGATCAGAGCCAAAGAGCTGCAGCCCAAATGGCTTCTCCCGCTCATCCATAGCCAGAAGCGGCTTCGTGTTCTTATTTTTATAATATATCGCCTTGGCGCTCACCATCTCGCTGTACAGGATATCACAGCCCTGTTCCTTGCATAAAAGACGAAATGGCTGGTCACATACACCAGCCATCGGCGCCAGGATCAATTTATCTCTGAAATCCATAAATTTCTCCATTGCTTCTATAATAATATATAATTTGCAAAATTCGACTTATTTCTGCTTGTCCATGATAAGTCTGAGTCCGTGAAGTGTGAGATCCGGATCATACACATCTATGCAGTCCGTGTTCTCATATATCATCTTTCCAAGTCCGCCGGTAGCCACGACCTTCATGTTGTCGTATCCTGACTCCTTGCGCATTCTCTTCACTATATACTCTGTCTGGCCAATATAGCCCATGCACACACCGGCCTGCATACTGGATATCGTGTCCTTGCACAGTATCGTCTCAGGCACCTTTATCTCTATCTCAGGAAGCTTGGCTGTTCCCGTCCACAGAGCATTTGCAATAAGCCTTATACCCGGCGATGTGACCTCAGCCTCAAACACGCCATCGGCATTGATGAGGTCGTACGTTGTGGCAGTTCCAAAGTCCACCGTGAGAACCGGTCCGCCATACATATGATAAGCCGCAACTGCGTCAACTATTCTGTCAGCTCCAAGCTGCTTCGGGTTTGGCAGCGCTATATTGATCCCCGTCTTTATTCCCGGCTCAACTATGAGTGGTGTTATTCCAAAATATTTCTTTATGCCATTCACCAGGGAATGCATGATCTTCGGAACAACCGAAGCGATTATAACTTCATCTATAACATCAGTTGACAACTGTCTCATTCTGAGCCAGTCGCACAGAAATACTCCGTACTCATCCGATGTTCTCGATATCCCGGTGGTCATCCTGAAGGTCTTCTCCAGGCGTTCTCCGTCAAACAGTCCTATCGTAATATTTGTATTTCCAGCATCAATAGCAAATAACATGCCCTTTTTTCCTTCCTGATCTTCCAATTATTTTATATCATTCATTTACAAGACTGTTAATGTCAACACCCTGTATAAATATCTTATAGAACAGCTCCAGACTCTGGAACAGCTCCTTCTTTTCATTCTGCAGCTTCTTGACCTTGAGTCCGCATCCTATGTCGTCAAATAACAGGTCATCCTCAAGTGCCCTCGTCTGTATCTTCAGATTGCCGGCGTCGTCAAACACCAACATAAATATTCCTCCGACCTCCTGTGTAAACGCTCCACACATGGCGTGAAGCTCGTCCTTTATCTCATCAGGAAGCTTTGAAAATTCCTTGTTCAGATAAAACTTCTGATTATATATCGAGCTGGCGCACAGAACAATCTCGCCATCCTCTGTCCTGGTTGAAATCTCCATAACCGCTCCTATCCTATAACGTCCGCCATATCATACATTCCTGCAGGCTTGCCCTTGAGGAACTTTCCTGCCTCAACAGCACCCTTTGCAAATACTGACTTGGAGTATGCAGTGTGCTTGAACTCTATAACCTCATCAATACCTGCAAATATCACCTCATGCTCTCCAACTATAGTGCCGCCTCTGACAGCAGAGATTCCGAGCTCCTTCTTATCTCTCTTCTTTCTCACCTGGCTTCTGTCGTACACATACTCATACTGCTCATTGCATGCCTCATTGATTGAATCAGCAAGAGCAAGAGCTGTTCCGGATGGAGCATCCACCTTCTGGTTGTGATGCTTCTCAACTATCTCTATATCATATCCGGCTGGTGAGAATACCTTCGCAGCATCCTTCAGAAGCTTCATGAGTGTATTGATTCCCAGTGACATGTTCGCTGACTTGAGTATGGCAACCTTTGCACTGCACTCCTTTACCTTTGCAAGCTGCTCATCTGAGAGACCTGTTGTACAGAGAACTATAGGAGTCTGTGTCCTCACACCGTAATCGAGGAGCTTGTCAACAGCTACAGCCGCTGCAAAATCTATGATGACATCAGCCTCGACATCGCAGGCATCTATATCTGTAAATACCGGATATCCGTTATCCCTGTTGTCCACAACATCTATTCCCGCTACGATCTCGGCATCAGGATCGCCTGCAACGATACCTGTTATTACCTGTCCCATCTTTCCATTGCAACCATGCATTATGATCTTTACCATGTCTGTCTATCCTCCATATATATAAGCTTTGTCATTTGTTGTCGTCTTTTGTGTGGTCTATGCACGCTGACATGCGCATATATTTCAACATGTACTCCATTTTACACATTTGCTGTCCATTGTGCAACGTTTATATCCACCTCGGCAAATAAAAATGTCTGCAGCCAGTTGAGACCGCAGACATCTGTATTGTTTCTATGATAATTACAGTCCTAGAGAACTCCGTACTCTTCCATTGCCTTCTTGAGCTTCTCCACGTTCTGTGGCTCCATCTCAGTGAGCGGCATTCTCATTGTTCCATCACACATACCAAGAAGCTCTACAGCCTTCTTGACAGGTATTGGATTGACCTCGCAGAACAGTGCGTTGCAGAGGTCGATGGCCTTAAGCTGAAGATCAAGGCTTCCCTGAACATCTCCGTCAAGATATTTCTGAACCATATCGTGTACGTCCTCAGGGATTATATTGGCTGTTACTGAGATAACTCCCTTTCCGCCAAGTGAGAGAAGAGGTACAACCTGATCGTCATTTCCTGAGTAGATATCTATGCATCCCTTTGAAAGACTTGCAAGCTTTACGACCTGGCTTATATTACCTGAAGCTTCCTTGATACCGACAATGTTCTCAACATTCTGTGCAAGATATACTGCTGTCTCCGGCTGGATATTGCAGCCTGTACGTGATGGCACATTGTAAAGGATTATAGGCACATTTACTGAATTTGCAACGGCTGTGAAGTGTGCGATGAGGCCCTTCTGTGTAGCCTTGTTGTAATATGGTGTAACCACGAGCAGACCGTCCACTCCGTAGCTCTCTGCCTCTGTTGAGAGATATATTGCTGTTGCAGTACAGTTTGAACCTGTTCCTGCTATTACCTTTATTCTGTGATCAGCGAACTCTACACACTTCTTCACGCACTCAAGATGCTCCTCGTGTGACAGTGTTGAAGCCTCGCCTGTTGTTCCGCAGATAACTATGGCATCCGTCTTGTGTGCTACATGAAACTCCACGAGCTCCTTGAGCTTATCATAATCCACATCTCCATTTTCAAGAAATGGTGTTACAAGTGCAACTGCTGAACCGGTAAAAATTGACATATTGTCGTCCTCCTTAAAAATAAATAGTCGATACAATATAGCATAAAAATGGGCTGGCAAAAAGCCAACCCATAAAAACATCTCATTCTTACAAGTAGCTCTCCATCCTCAGATGACAGTCATACAGTTCTTAACTGCACAACCAGCAACAGATCCTGTGGAATATCCATCACTTCGGCGGTCTTCCCTTTCGTCAGGCATCTTCTGCATCCACATGCATCAGCCTGCTTAATCATTAATCCCGCGCCTCTACTATATTGTATTCAGTTTAATCTTAGATAGTGCTACTATATCACCGCATCCAGGCCATGTCAACCATATATTTTACTGCGTGCTTCACAAGGGTTCCTCCCACTGACGTGGGCCCCTCCTTATGAAATATCATTCAAGACATTCCATCTTGCTCACAGACACCTCGTATGCCACCTTGCTGATCACCTGATCATTGTCGATACGCTTCTGATACTCCCTGCTCTGGATCCTTCCCCAGATGGCCACATGCTCTCCTACCTGGAGCTTTCCGGCAAATCTCGCATTTCTGCCCCAGCAGATACATGGTATGTAATCGCTCTTGCCGTATGCTCTGTTGACCGCCAGCAGCACATCCGCGATCTCCCTTCCAAGGGGCGTCATCCTGTACACAGGTGCCTTACATATGTAACCGTCAAGATAGATCTGATTTGGTCTGGTCTCCTCCTCAGCATCATCCTCGTCGATGGTCTCGATCTCTCTCACAAACACAGACAGTATAAGGCGGTTTCTGGTCTCCTCATGCTTGTTGTATGACCTGAACTGTCCCTTTGCCATGATGCGCTCCCCTATGTGGGATTCGTTCACATCGAACAGTCTGTCAGACACCATGAGCGGAATAGTATCGTAAGCATCGCTGAGTCTGCTGACGATGAGATCCACCATATAGAAGCCCTCGCCAAATATCTCGTGGCTGAACACGAACTCTGATGCTATCTCTCCTGCCACCACTACCTGATTGTTGTTTAATGTTTTTTCAGTCATATTTTCTCCCTCCGTTATAACAAACTTTTGCATACTTTAAAAGTTATGCCACGCAGTACAAAAATATGCTGTCTTGTTTAATCTAGTTTTGTCGGTCTCTCTTTCGCTGTCTCATTACCTCATACGACAAAAGAGTCGCCGATATTGCAGCGTTCAGCGATTCGACTTTGCCCTCCATCGGAATCCTGAGAAGTCTGTCGGCTCTGCACGCCACCTCATCCGTCAGGCCATTTCCCTCATTTCCTATGAGGAACGCCACCCTGTCCGGGAATCCTATGTCGTAGAGATCGTCGCCGTCCAGATGTGCTCCGTACACCACAACGCCTGACCGTCTCAGCTCCTCCACGGTCCCGGGCAGGTCATCGCACATGACAAATGGCACCCTGAATATGGCACCCATCGTCGATCTGACTACCTTCGGATTGTACGGATCGCATGAACCTTTTCCTATAAGCACGGCGGTCACACCTGCTGCCTCGGCGCTTCTGAATATAGTTCCCATATTTCCGGGATCCTGGAGCGTATCCAGCACAAGAAATGTCTCTCTGTCATTCCTGCCGAGCACGGAATCAAGCTGATAATGCATGCATTTCACCACAGCCATACACCCCTGTGGAGTCTTGGTCTGTGACACCCCTGCGAACACTCCGTCGCTGAGTATCCAGGTATTCCTGCCATCAAGCACACCCATGCTCTTGAATTCATCCCTGTATTCCTTAAGCGCACTCTCCGACAGATACACATCCTGAACATTCTGAAGCGGAAGCTCCCTGAACATGCGTATCCCCTCGACCACGAACACGTCTCTGTCCTTTCTGAGCTTTGCATCCTTGTTCAGCTTATTAAGTTCCTTTATCCTCGGATTACTGTTTGCTGTAATTACTTCCACTTTTTTCTCCTTTTGCGGTATTTCTGTCACACTTTTCTGAGCAATACCCTGTCTTTGCCGTATTCCATCTGGAGCGCGTACACCACGCCGGAATTCTCATCCACACAGAATCCCCGGCCCATATTCTTCGCCTGTCTGGACTTCTTGAGCTGCACGTACACCGGACATGTGCCCTTGTACTCCTCAAGGATCGACATAAATGCAAACTCGTTCTTCATGTATTCGTCCACATCATCGAACAATACCCAGAGCTGGCTGTTGCTCTGAACAGGCTTCTGTCTGTTGTTCCATGGCTTCCCCGACTGAAAGCTCTTGCCACCTTCTGCCTCCTCAAAGCTTATCATATCCGACAATATGAGCTTGTTTTCCTTCTCACCGAGATTCGCCCTGCCCCTGACAAACACTCTGGAATCCACCAGAAGTCTGTCCCTGAACTTCTCGAAATCCCTCGGGAATACTATAACCTCGACCTGTCCGACCAGATCCTCTATCGTCACATACGCCATATTCTGATTGTTCTTGGTGAGCTTCACCGTCACCCTTGATATGAGTCCGCCGATGACATACATTGCATTGTCCTGAAGCTTCTGTCCATCTCCGTCACCCTGATCACGGCTCATCTCATCGTCATCCTCGGTGTCCACCACGAAATCCGTCGCCTGAGCCGTGCATGTTCTCTGCATAAGCTCGATATATTTGCCAAGCGGATGTCCCGATATATACACTCCGAGCACAGACTTCTCAAGCGCCAGCTTCTCCTGATCCGAATACTCCTCCACATCAGGGTAAGGTACAAGATTGCTCTGCACAAAATCGTCTCCCATCAGATCAAACAGAGACATCTGCCCGGACTCCCTGCTCTTTCTCTCCCTTGCTGCTTCCTCCGCTATGGCCGGAAGAGCCATCATCATCTGCTTTCTGTTTGCTCCCATATCATCAAATGCACCGCTGAGTATCAGAGCTTCCACAGTTTTCTTATTTGTATCCTTTGAAGGCATCCTTGTGAGGAAATTCCTGAGATCCTTAAACGGTCCATTCTTGGTTCTCTCCGCCTCTATCCTGTCGACAACAGCGCCTCCGACACTCTTGATACCGGAGAGGCCGTATCTTATCTTGCCGTTGCTTATGGAGAACTTTGCCACTCCCTCATTTATATCCGGAGGGAGCACCTCAACACCCATCTGCTTGCACACGCTTATATACTTTGCAACCTTGCCATTGTTGTCAATTACCGATGACATCAGCGCAGCCATGAACTCCACCGGATAGTAATACTTCAGGTACGCTGTCTGCGCCGCAAGTACCGCATATGCCACGGAGTGGGACTTGTTAAATGCGTACTCCGCGAACTTCATCATCTCGTCAAATATCTTATTTGCCACGGTCTCCGAGATTCCATTTGCCACACATCCCGGAACATTGAGCTCCTTGTTGCCGTACACAAAGTTATGACGCTCCTTCTCCATCTCCTCAGGCTTCTTCTTCGCCATGGCTCGGCGCACAAGGTCACTTCTTCCCAGCGTATAGCCCGCCAGCTTCATAACGATCTGCATTACCTGCTCCTGGTAAATGATACATCCGTAAGTCGGCTCAAGTATCTCCTCAAGCTCAGGGGTATCATAGTGAACCAGCTCACGGTTCTCCTTGCCCCTGATGTAGTCGTCTATGAACTGCATAGGACCCGGTCTAAACAGAGCAACACCGGCAATTACATCGTCCAGACTCTGCGGCTTCAGCTTCATCATGAAGTTTCTCATGCCCTCACTTTCGAGCTGGAACATACCCTCGGTCTTTCCCTGTCCCATGAGTCCAAGTATATTCGGATCATCGTAATCTATATTGTCTATGTCTATATCCTTGCCTGTTGTCTGCTTGACCAGCTTGACTGTATCCTGCACAACAGTCGCCGTACGGAGTCCCAGGAAGTCCATCTTGAGCATTCCCAGATGCTCCACCGTGTTCTTCTCAAACTGGGTTACCACCGCGCCCTCGGCTCCGACTGACAAAGGCGCGTACTCCTCTATGGCTTCACGGCCTATAACCACTCCCGCCGCATGCATTCCTGCATTTCTAGGGAGTCCCTCAAGCTTTCTGGCTATATCCACAAGCTTCTTGATCTCGTCCGAGCCCTCGTACATATCCCTGAAATCCTTGCTCGTCTTGAGTGCTATATCTATAGTCATATCCTTCTCTGCAGGTATTGCCTTTGCAAGGGAATCACACACCGCATACGGGAGATCCATGGCTCTTCCAACGTCTCTTATGACGTTTCTTGCGCCCATGGTCTGATATGCTATTATCTGTGTCACGCACTCCTCGCCATATTTCCTTACACAGTAGTCGATAACCTCCTGACGTCTGATATAACAGAAATCTATATCAATATCCGGCATGGATACTCGCTCCGGGTTCAGGAATCTCTCGAAGAGAAGGTTGTACTGCAAAGGCTCAATTGTCGTTATATCCAGACAGTAAGCAACCACACTGCCAACCGCCGAACCTCTTCCAGGTCCAACTGCGATTCCCTGCGATTTTGCAAAATGAATGAAATCCCACACTATCAGGAAATAATCCACAAATCCCATGCTCTTTATGACAGACAGCTCATAATCTATTCTCTGTCTGACCTCGTAGCCGTGGGTTCCCTCGGCCATCTTACCGGACTCCTCATATGTAAGTCCGTACTTTTTCTCCATACCCTCATATACCAAATGATCCAGATATTCCTCCGCGGTATATCCCTCCGGCACATCGAATCTCGGAACCTTCTGCTCGCCAAATACGATATTCACATTACACCGCTCTGCGATCTTATGTGTATTCTCCAGAGCCTCCAGGGCATATGGGAACAGCTCAGCCATCTCCTCCTTTGATTTGAGGTAGAACTGACCTCCCTCATAGCGCATTCTGTTCTCGTCCTGAACCTTGTGGTTAGTCTGTATACACAGGAGAACATCATGTGCCTCCCAGTCCTCGGCATAGATGTAGTGCGAATCATTTGTCACGACCATAGGGATACCCAGTTCCTTTGACAGACGCATGATCCCCGCATTCACAGTTGCCTGCTCAGGTATTCCGTGATCCTGCATCTCCAGAAAATAGTTTTCCTCGCCAAATATATTCCTGTATCTTATCGCAGTCTCCTTCGCACCGTCATAGTCGCCCTTTCTGAGCTTTGTCGCAACCTCACCGGCAAGACAGGCGCTGAGCGCTATAATTCCCTCATGGTACTTCTCCAGCACCTCCATATCGACCCTCGGCTTATAGTAAAAGCCCTCGGTAAATCCTCTGGTCACGATCTTGGACAGATTGTGATATCCCAGATCATTCTCCGCCAGAAGGACGAGGTGATAATATCTGTCATCACCTTTTCCAACTTCCCTGTCAAATCGTGATCCCGGACTGACATACACCTCACATCCGAGAATAGGTTTTATCCCCTCTCTGAGACAAGTCTCATAGAACTCTATAACACCGTACATGACGCCGTGATCCGTTATTGCGAGGGAATCATATCCCAGTTCCTTTGCCCTGCGCACAAGTCCGTCTATCTTCGCCGCACCGTCCAGCAGACTGTAGCCTGTATGCACATGCAGATGTGTAAACTCCATATGTCTCCTCCTTATTTGTTATGCAGTATCTCCCGCCTTATATAGTCAAATGTATAATCTTCGCCCTTCTCAGCCAGAGTCGTTAGCATGTCCTCCAGCAGATCCGCCGATTCAGGGTGCAGATGATGTCTGGATCTGCCCCTCAGATAATACTCAAGCGGAAATGAATCCGTATACTTATCACCATTATAATTCTTGCTGGCAGCCACCCTGTCGCAGAACATCTCCACAACGTACTTCTCCGGCATGCGCATCCCCACCAGCTCCACACAGTTCCTGTCAACACTGTAATCTACCCAGTATTCCAGATGGTGCTTGTTTCTTCCCTTGTGGTGCAGCCATGCGCTTGAATATCCCTTGCTCTCGCGCTCCGCATCATTCGGGCTTCTTGTTCCCTGATAATACTTTGCCCCGACTGAGAACTCAGTCCACGAATACTTTGACAGATCGTGCACAAGCCCCTGCCAGTATAATCCGCACTTAAAGCAGTTATGCATGACCATTCTCTTATGTCTGTTTATGGTTTTCAAATGTCTGTACCATTTTGGAGCATCCATATCATCCCGTCCTTTCCCACTGAGTACAAAAGGCTGCCGCAAAAACTTTTGCAGGCAGCCTTCCTCAATATTGAAGCCGAAAAAGGGACTCGAACCCTCGACCCACGCATTACGAATGCGTTGCTCTACCAACTGAGCTATTTCGGCATCTATAAATTACTACCATACGCTATCGGTTAGAAACACCAGATACCATATAGCGGTATATTTACCAATCCTTTATCGACAAACATGTCATCTGTAGATATCCTCACTGAAGTCTGATTGTCATATCTCTGTTTGAATACTCTGGAGCTCTGGGCCTTGGTGTGCGGACTTGTCTGAACATCCACTGGAATGACCTCTCCATCGCCCTCATACACGAAATCAACCTTCGCTGTGGCCGATGAGATCCAGAAATACAGATCACCGATACTCCTGTTCACATACAGCTCTGCAAGAGCGTACTGCTCTGCTATAACTCCATCCATCATATCAAGAACATTATCTGTGTCAATATCCTGAACCAGAATACCAGCCATGACCCTGAGCAGACCATGATCAAGATGATACAGCTCAAATGACTTGTCATCCTTCTGGTTTGCCAGAGGAAGCACTCCATTCCTGACTCTGTACACCTGACGCACAACGCCCATCCTGACGATCTGATCAACTGACGCCTCGTACTCCCTGGCACGGGCCTTCGGATCAACGTATCCATACATGAACTTCTTGTTCTCCTTGGTAAGCTGAACCGGAATACTGTTCCATATCGCCATGACCTTGGTAAGATATCTCTTCGGAGTGGAGTTTATCAGATATTCAGTAGTTCTGTCAAGTATAGACTTCAAAACCACATCAACTCTTCTGAGATCTCCTGTCTTATAATATTCATCCACCGCCTCCGGCATTCCTCCGGTCACGAAGAAAGTCTCAAGCATTGTCTGGACGCTGTCCCTGACCTCATCCGGCATCGGTGTGATCTTCTGGTTCTCTATAAATGCACAGAGCTTTCTGCCCTTTCCCGCTTTCAGGAATTCCTCAAAGTTCATAGGCATCATCTCATATACGCATATGTCACCCTGGCACTCTTCCTCTCCCGGGATTGGTCCACAGGATGTCGCAATGACACAGATCCTGCAGTCAGTATTGTATCTGCTGTACTCAACAAGGTTGCCGAGCAGTCCCACACAGTTCTGCGCATTGTCAAATATAAGAAGCTTATCCTTGAAATCATACTTGTCAAGCGACGTTGTAAGCTTGGCATGAAGCTTCTCCGGCCTCCTCTCCTTTGCTGCATATGCGGCAAAGTCCGGATACTTGTCCATATCTATTATTATATGATCCTCAAAAAATCCCATGGCAAAATCAGCCACAGCCCATGTCTTGCCAACAAACTTGCCACCACGGACAACTGCAATCTTATCCGCTCCGGTCTCATACCATGTTGCAAGGTCATTCATAACATTTCTAAACAAGCATCTCACCTCGATTCGACCACTTTTTCCAAATCTATTATAGGATACCACTAAAAATTTGCAATGTAAATAGTTAAACCCATATCATTGCACTCTCTGATTTTTTATCACTTTATACTATTCATACAGGAATTTTTCCCTGAAATACGTCTTAAGTGCTGGTTCATCGATATCCATATACTTCATCACAACCTCATACAGGAACTCCTTATAATATTCCCAGTCTTTTCCCGACATATCCAGCTCCTGTACATCCTCATAGAATATCTCTCCAAGCTTATTACGAAGTCTTATAGTCGCTACATATAAGTTGATATTACCATTTGCATTCTCTGACTTCACCACATCCACCGTCATGTCTCCATACTTCAGATGGGTCTCTCCACGCATGATCCTTACTTCCTTCTCAATGCGCAAAAGGCATTTCTCCTCAACCATATCCCGCAGGAAATACCCACGATTTTCAAAGAGATATTTCTTTATGGACATGAGAATGATCTCATTCTGAGAATAACCGGTATAATCAGATAATCTCTCCAAATCCCTCGCCATTCTGGAATCCATTCTCAAAGGCTTGCTCGTGAGCTCTCTCTTGTTAAGTCCCGGCATAATATGCTCCCTTTCTCTATCCCTATGGGGTAAAAAACCCGGAGGAGATATGTCCTCCGGGATCATTCTGATCTAATTGATATCCTGTTGTATTACTCGCCTTTGCCGATCGACAGGAATCCACTCTCATTAGCCTTCAGCAGGAATGCAAGACCGATGTTCTTCTTGCCCTCCTCTGTCGCCTTGTAGATCTCACCTGTCTCAACAAGAGACTTGGCTATTGCAACTACGACATCCTTGAACTGCATCATCTGACGCCTGTCCTTGGAACTCAGCTTGAATATGTACTGGTTCTTGGAGCTTATCAGAAGGATGCTGAATGTATGTACGTTATCCTTTGAAGCCCTTATTGCAGATCCGATCATTCTTGAGTTTGCAATGATCACATCCGCATTCTCATCAGGCAGATACTCTGAAACTATCAGCTTGTAGATCTTCAGGTAATCCTGCTCTGCCGTAGCATTGACAGGCATCTCAGCAACTGCAAACTCAACGACTGAATCAGCCATCTTGATAGTACCGCCGTCATCGTTGATGACTGAGTTACACTCCTTTGGAACACAGAGTCTGAAGAACTTGTTCTCCACAACCTTCTGTCCCTTGGCCGGCTCTCTGAGTATGAGGTCTACATAGTTCATCTCCAGCTTGTTCATGGCAACTATCGCTGACTCATCGCCGGTCTCAGCAAGATCGATAAGAGCGTCATACAGGCTCCATATCTGCTGGGTAGTTGTAGGCACAAGTCCGATAAGTTTCTCTATAGCCGGAACATATCCCATACTTGCATTCTCTATGTACAACTTGATGGCCTCGTCGTTTGCCAGACCCTTCTCAACCTTGTAATTGATGACCTTGAACAGGTTCTCCTTATCCCAGTCATCGAAGTTCGCATTGAACGCCTTCTCGAAATACTTGATACTCTTGATTTCGCCCCTGTAGTTATCCTGCTTCTCCTGTACCTGATAGATTCTTCCGAGCTCATATCCGGCACGGGCGCTTCCAAGGCCAAGTGCCTCAAGATAAGCCTTCTCAATCTCATATGGTGTTGCAATGTAGAAGATCTGTCTCTGCTTCATCATGGCTATCTTGATAGCCGCTGACTCGCTTCCGGCCTCCACTGCACGCTCCCACTTCTCAACGGCTGTCTGAAGGTCCTCTCCCTTGAGATCCTCAAGATCCTTGATATAGCCCTCAGCCTCCTGAATACCGTTCTCTCTGGC